>JAEZKY010000031.1 GCA_023435985.1 Bacillota bacterium
ATCACATTGACATGAATGTTGAATTAATCACACCAATCGCAATGGATGAAGGATTAAGATTCGCTATCAGAGAAGGTGGAAGAACTGTAGGTTCTGGAGTTGTTACTAAGATAGTAGAATAATAAAATTAAATAGTTTATATTTAATTTTTATAGATAAAGCAAGGAATTAATCCTTGCTTTTATTCTATAAAAAATTCTATATTCGCATACGTTAATTTTATAAGCAAGAGTAAAGCAATAAATTAGTAATTAAATTGTATGAAAATAATAAAAATAATATTAAAATTATAAATGCAGTAAAAAAATAATATTAAAAAACAAAAAGTTAAGAAAATATGAAAAAAAGCTTGAAAAGACTATACAACAATAGTATAATTAAGAAGTTGCATAGCATACAGCGATGAATCAGGAGGTTGCCGGACTTCCGGGTAATTCTTGATGAGTAAGTTTGGATCTAGAATCCGACGACAGGGAATCAGTGAATTGTTGTGGAATTATGAAACACCTGGAACAGTTTACAGAACAACCGCTGTTGTGCGTTAGAAGTAAAACGTACATAAAAAAGGAGGGAAATGAAATGTCAAAGCAAAAAATAAGAATTAGATTAAAAGCTTTTGATCACACAATATTAGATCAATCAGCTGAAAAAATTGTTGAAACTGCTAAAACATCAGGAGCTAAGGTTGTAGGTCCAGTACCACTACCTACTGAAAAAGATGTTGTTACAATCTTAAGAGCAGTTCATAAGTACAAAGATTCAAGAGAACAATTTGAAATAAGAACTCATAAGAGATTAATCGATATTGTTAATCCATCACCAAAAACTGTTGATGCATTAATGAGATTAAATCTTCCAGCAGGTGTTGATATAGAAATCAAACTATAATGCTTGGAAATAATATAAAAAAACGGCTAGTTATGATTGTTAACAGTCCGCTAATTAGTTTGGGAGGTGTAAATACATGAAAAAAGCTATAATAGGAAAGAAAATAGGAATGACACAAATCTTTGATGAAAAAGGTAAGGTGGTTCCTGTAACTGTAGTAGAAGCTGGCCCATGTGTTGTTGTTCAAAAGAAAACATTAGAAAATGATGGTTATGAAGCAATACAAGTTGGTTTCGATGAAATTAGAGAAAAGTTAGCTAACAAGCCAAAGAAAGGTCACTTTGCTAAGGCTGGAGCTACATTAAGAAGAACTCTTAAAGAATTTAAACTTGACGATATAAGTCAATATGAAGTTGGTAACGAAATAAAGGCTGATGTATTTGAAGCAGGAGAAAAAATTGATGTATCTGCAGTATCTAAAGGAAAGGGTTTCCAAGGAGCTATAAAGAGATGGAATCAACATACAGGAGATATGACTCATGGTTCTAAATTTAAAAGAGCACCAGGTTCAATGGGAGCTTCATCAGATCCATCTAGAACATTCAAAAATAAGAGAATGCCAGGGCATATGGGATCTGTTAATACAACAGTACTTAATTTAGAAGTTGTAAAAGTAATAGCTGAAAAGAATTTAATACTAATTAAGGGTGGAATCCCAGGACCTAACAAAGGTACAGTAGTAATTAAAGACACAGTTAGAGCTTAATTTCTTTGAAGAAAGGAGGAAATAAAATGCCTACAGTAGGAGTATTTAATAAAGAAGGAAAGAAAGTTGCAGATATGGAATTAAACGAAAGCGTATTTGCAGCAGAAGTTAACGAATATGCATTACATCAAGTTGTAGTAGCATTATTAGCTAACAAGAGACAAGGAACTCAATCAACTAAAACTAGATCTGAAGTTAGAGGAGGCGGAATTAAGCCTTGGAGACAAAAGGGTACTGGAAGAGCAAGACAAGGTTCTATCAGAGCACCACAATGGATCAAAGGTGGTATTGTATTCGCACCAAAGCCAAGAGATTACAGAGTTTCAGTTCCAAAGAGTATGAGAAAGGTTGCTATGAAATCTGCTTTAACTAGCAAGGTTCAAGATAATCAAATGATAGTTCTTGATTCATTAAATTTTGAAGCACCAAAAACTAAAAATGTAGTTGAAATGTTAAAAGCATTAGAAGCTAATAAAGCATTAATTATAACAGCAGAGTCAAACGAAGTTGTTTATAAGTCAGCAAGAAATATTCAAGGAATAAGCATTATTCCAGCAAACAACATCAATGTATATGATTTATTAAAATATGAAAAATTAATCATTACAAAAGATGCTGTATCAAAAATTGAGGAGGTGTACGCATAATGAAGTTAACAAGCCATGATATAATAAGAAAGCCAATTATAACTGAAAAGAGTATGGCATCTATGGCCGAAAAGAAGTACACTTTCATAGTTCATGTTGACGCTAATAAATCTCAAATAAAGAGAGCCGTGGAAGAAGTTTTCAATGTTAAAGTTGAATCAGTTAACACTATTAACGGCTTAGGAAAAACTAAGAGAATGGGCGTACATGTAGGAAAGAGAGCAGATTATAAGAAGGCTGTTGTTACATTAACAGAAGAAAGCAATGGAATTGAATTCTTTGAAGGAATGCAATAGTATTTCAATAAAGCCATTATTGGTGAAGGTCACCAGAGAAGCTTAAAGAAGGAGGGAATTTAAAATGGCAGTTAAAAAGTTTAACCCGATTACACCATCAAGAAGACAAATGACTATGCCAACTTTTGAAGAAATAACTTCACAAGAGCCAGAAAAGTCACTTCTTGTTGCATTAAAAACTAAAGCGGGTAGAAATAATCAAGGTAAAATCACTGTTAGACATCGTGGTGGTACTGTTAAGAGAAAATACAGAATAATAGATTTTAAAAGAAATAAAGATGCAGTTTCAGCAAAGGTTGCAACTATAGAATATGATCCAAATAGAACTGCATATATTGCACTTCTTGTATATAGTGATGGAGAAAAGAGATATATCCTTGCGCCAGCAGGACTAAAGGTTGGGGATGTGGTTGAATCAGGAGCAAATGCTGATATCAAACCAGGTAATGCTCTTCCATTAAAGAATATACCAGTTGGTACAGTTATTCATAACATAGAGTTACAAAAAGGAAAAGGTGGTCAATTAGTTAGAGCAGCAGGAAATTCAGCTCAATTAATGGCTAAAGAAGGCGATTATGCAACTCTTAGATTACCATCAGGTGAAATGAGATATGTAAGAATCGAATGTAGAGCTACTATCGGAACACTTTCTAATGCAACTAACGATATCGTTAATATCGGTAAAGCAGGAAGAAAGAGACATATGGGATGGAGACCAACAGTTAGAGGATCTGTAATGAACCCTAATGATCACCCTCATGGTGGTGGTGAAGGTAAGTCACCAGTAGGTAGACCAAGTCCAGTTACTCCTTGGGGTAAACCAGCACTTGGATATAAAACTAGAAAAACTAAGAAGTATTCAGATAAATTTATTATCAAAGATAGAAGAGCTAAGTAGTTTGAGGAGAATAGTAAGTTCTCTTCATAACTTAGAACTTAGTGCTTAGGAAGGGAGGCATATTAGTGAGTAGATCAACAAAGAAAGCACCTTTTGTTCATGAAGGTCTTTTCAAGAAGATAGAAGAAATGAATGGTAATGGAGAAAAAAAGGTTGTTAAGACTTGGTCAAGAAGTTCAACAATTTTTCCACAATTCATTGGACACACAATAGCTGTTCATGATGGAAGAAAGCATGTACCAGTATATATATCAGAAGATATGGTTGGCCATAAGTTAGGTGAATTTGTATTAACTAGAACTTATAAAGGTCATGACGCAGATAAAACATCAAAAAGATAGCCTGGAAAGGAGGATCATAAATGGAAGCTAGAGCTATAGCAAAATATATCAGAATGTCTCCAACAAAGGTGGGAGTAATTCTTGATTTAATAAGAGGAAAACAAGTTAATGAAGCTTTTGCTATTTTACAATATACTCCAAGAGAAGCAGCAGTAGTAATAAACAAGGTTTTAAAATCAGCTGTTGCAAATGCAGAAAATAATTTAGAATTAAATGCTGATAACTTATATGTTTCAGAATGCTTCGTTGGTCAAGGATCAACATTAAAGAGATTCCAACCTCATGCTCAAGGTAGAGCATTCAAAATATTAAAGAAAACAAGCAATATAACAGTAGTTGTTAAAGAAAGAGCTTAGTAAATAAAGGAGGGAAAAGCAAGTGGGTCAAAAAGTAAATCCTCACGGCCTTAGAGTAGGCGTTATCAAGGGATGGGATGCAAAATGGTATGCTAATAAGAAGAATTTTGCTGATAATCTTGTTGAAGATAACAAAATTAGAAAATTTGTAAAAAAGGAACTTTTTGCAGCAGGTATTTCTAAAATAGAAATTGAAAGAGCTGCTAAGAGAGTTAAATTAAACATATATACAGCAAAGCCAGGTGTTATCATAGGCAAAGGTGGAGCAGGAATTGAGGCTTTAAAAAACAAATTAACTCAATTCATTGAAGGTAAAAATGTTTTAATAAACATAGTAGAAGTAAAGAGTGCAGAAGCTGATGCTCAATTAATGGCTGAAAATATTGCTGCACAATTAGAAAAGAGAATTTCATTCAGAAGAGCTATGAAGCAAACAATGCAAAGAGCTATGAAGCATGGAATTAAAGGTGTAAAGACTGCATGTTCTGGTAGATTAGGCGGAGCTGAAATAGCAAGAACTGAACACTACCATGAAGGAACAATTCCACTACAAACATTAAGAGCTGATATCGATTATGGATTTGCAGAAGCAGATACAACATATGGAAAAATTGGAGTTAAGGTTTGGGTTTATAATGGAGAAGTTCTTCCAACTAAGAAAGTAGAAAAGGAAGAGGCTAACGCATAGGAAAGGAGGAATAGATCATGTTAATGCCTAAGAGGGTAAAACATCGTAAGGTGCAACGTGGCAGAATGAAAGGTAAAGCAACAAGAGGTAATTTCTTAGCTTATGGCGATTACGGAATTCAATCACTAACTTGTGGATGGATAACAAGTAATCAAATTGAGTCTGCCAGAATTGCTATCAATAGATACATTAAAAGAGGTGGAAAACTTTGGATAAAGATTTTCCCAGATAAGCCAGTTACAGAAAAACCAGCTGAAACAAGAATGGGTTCAGGTAAAGGATCACCAGAATACTGGGTTGCAGTAGTTAAGCCAGGTAGGGTACTATTTGAATTATCAGGAGTACCAGAAGAAACTGCAAGAGAAGCAATGAGACTTGCTTCACACAAACTTCCTGTAAAGACAAAATTTGTTTCAAAAAGAGATTTTGAGGAAATGGGTGGTGAAGAATAATGAAGGCTAGAGAATTAAAAGAATTGAAATCAAGCAATCCTCAAGACTTAACAGTTAAGTTAGGAGATCTTAAAGCTGAATTATTTAACTTGAGATTTCAATTAGCTACAGGACAATTAGAAAATCCAATGAGAATAAGAGAAGTTAAAAAATCTATAGCCCAAATAAAAACCATCTTAAGAGAAGAAGAATTAAAAGCATTGGAACAATAAAAGTTGGAAGGAGGTAAGCCCTAATGGAAAGAGGATTAAGAAAGAAAAGAATTGGTAGGGTTGTTTCTGATAAAATGGAAAAGACTATTGTAGTTGCTGTTGAAACTAAAGTCAGACATCCGTTATATGGAAAAACAGTTAATAGAACTACAAAGTTTAAAGTACATGATGAAAATAATGAAGCTAAAATTAATGATAGAGTATCAATAATGGAAACTAGACCTTTATCTAAAGATAAGAGATGGAGACTTGTTGAAATAGTTGAAAAGGCTAAATAAGCTGTAAAACTGAAAGGAGGGTAATTTAATGATACAACAACAAACCTTATTAAAGGTTGCAGATAATTCAGGTGCAAAAGAAATTATGTGTATCAGAGTCTTAGGCGGATCTAAAAGAAAGTTTGGTAACATCGGTGATGTTATAGTAGCTAGCGTTAAAAGTGCAACACCAGGTGGAGTTGTTAAAAAAGGTGAAGTCGTAAAGGCAGTTGTAGTTAGATCAGTAAAAGGTGTAAGAAGAGCAGATGGTTCATATATTAAATTTGATGAAAACGCAGCAGTTATAATCAAAGATGATAAACAACCAAAAGGAACTCGTATCTTCGGACCTGTTGCTAGGGAGCTAAGAGATAAAGAATTTACTAAAATTTTATCATTAGCACCAGAAGTTCTATAAGAGGAGGTGGCCAACTTGAAGATACATGTAAGAAAGAATGATACAGTTATTGTTATATCTGGAAAAGATAAAGGAAAAACTGGCGAAATATTAAAAGCGTATCCAAAGACAGGAAAAGTTCTTGTTCAAGGAGTTAATATAGTAAAAAAACATCAAAAAGCTAATAAGGGCCAAGTTGAAAGCGCTATAATTGAAAAAGAAGCAGCTATCAGCAGCTCAAAAGTTATGTTATATTGTAACAAATGTAAGAATGCAACTAGAATCCAAAATGAGATTTTAGCTGACGGCACTAAAGTTAGAAAATGCAAAAAGTGTGGAGAAACATTCTAAACTTTGAAAGGAGGTAACTAATATGACAAGACTTCAAGAAAGATATCAAAAAGAAGTAATTCCAGCTATGATTGAAAAGTTCGGATACAAAAACATAATGGAAGTTCCAAAGTTAGAAAAAATCGTAATCAACATGGGAGTTGGAGAAGCTAAAGAAAACCAAAAAGTCTTAGAATCAGCTATTAGCGATTTAACTTTGATAGCAGGTCAAAAGCCTATATTAACAAGAGCAAAAAAATCTGTAGCTAACTTCAAAATTAGAGAAAACATGCCATTAGGATGTAAGGTTACTCTAAGAAAAGCTCAAATGTTTGAATTTGCAGATAAATTAATGAGTATAGCGCTACCAAGAGTTAGAGATTTCAGAGGAGTTTCTAGTAAGGCTTTTGATGGTAGAGGAAATTATTCATTAGGAATTAAGGAACAATTAATATTCCCAGAAATAGAATATGATAAAATAGATAAGGTAAGAGGAATGGATATAATCTTCGTTACTACAGCAAACACTGACGAAGAAGCTAGGGAATTATTAAGATTCCTTGGAATGCCATTCGCTCAATAATAAGGAGGGAAACACATTGGCACGTAAGGCTATTATTGAAAAGTGGAGCAAAACTCCTAAATATAAAACAAGAGCTTATACAAGATGCAGAATATGTGGAAGACCACATGCTGTGTTAAAAAAATATGGAGTATGCCGTATTTGTTTTAGAGAACTTGCTTATAAGGGCGAAATTCCAGGTTGTAGAAAAGCAAGTTGGTAATAGATACAATGTAACGAAAGGAGGCACATTAAATGGTTATGACAGATCCTATAGCAGATTTATTAACTCGTGTAAGAAATGCTAATGCTGTAAGACATGAAGTGGTAGAAGTACCTTCTTCAAACGTAAAGAAGGAAATTGCAAATATATTATTACAAGAGGGTTATATAAAAGAAATTAATGAATATAATGACGGAGTTGTTCCAATGTTAAGATTATCTCTTAAATATGGAGCAAACAAAGAAAGAGTTATAACTGGCATTAAGAGAATTTCTAAGCCAGGATTAAGAGTTTATTGTAAGAAAGATGAAGTACCAAAGGTTCTTAATGGATTAGGTGTTGCTGTTGTTTCAACTTCAAATGGAATAATGGTAGATAGAGAAGCAAGAAAGAACGGATTAGGCGGAGAAGTAATCTGCTACGTTTGGTAATTTTTCGAAATAAATTTAACAAAATAAAATTGTAGAAAAGTGCGATTTTAAAATAATACAGGAGGTGCAATTATGTCAAGAGTAGGTAGATTACCAATAGCTATCCCTGCTGATGTAACTGTTACTGTAGCGTCAGATAATGCGGTTACAGTTAAGGGACCAAAAGGTGAGCTAGTTAAGACTATGCATAAAGATATTAGTATAGCTGTTGAAAACAATGAAGTAATTGTTACTAGACATAGTGAACAAAAAGATCACAGAGCTCTTCACGGTTTGACAAGAGCATTAATTAATAATATGGTAATTGGAGTAAAAGAAGGTTACCAAAAAACTTTAGATTTAGTTGGTGTTGGTTATAGAGCTCAATTACAAGGAAAGAAACTTGTAATGAACCTTGGATATTCACATCCAGTTGAAATTGAACCTATTGACGGAATCACATTTGAAACTCCAGCTGCAACTAGAGTAGTAGTTAGCGGAATCGACAAAGAAAAAGTTGGATTTGCGGCAGCAGATATAAGAAAATGGAGATTACCAGAGCCATATAAGGGCAAAGGTATTAAGTATGAGAACGAAGTGATCAGACGTAAAGAAGGTAAAACTGGTAAGAAATAATAGAAAGGAGTGAGTTTTATGTTCAAAAAGGTAGACAAAAAAGCAGGTAGAGAAAAACGTCACCTTAGAGTTCGTAGAAAAGTTTCTGGTACTGCAGAAAGACCAAGACTTTCAGTTTTTAAGAGTGAAAAGAATATTTATGCACAAGTTATTGATGATATAAATGGAGTTACACTAGTAGCTGCTTCAAGTTTAGACAAAGATTTTTCTGCTAAAGGTGGAACTAAAGACGGTGCTAAACTTGTTGGAGAAGTTGTTGCCAAGAGAGCTATAGAAAAAGGAATTGATGCAGTGGTATTTGATAGAGGCGGATACATATATCACGGAAGAATTCAAGAATTAGCACAAGCAGCTAGAGAAGCAGGCTTGAAATTCTAATAAACAAGGAGGGAAATAAATGAGAATCGATCCTAGTACACTAGACCTTAAAGAAAAGGTTGTTTTTATAAACAGAGTTACTAAGGTTGTTAAGGGTGGTAGAAACTTCAGATTCAGCGCTCTAGTTGTTGTCGGTGATGAGAACGGACACGTTGGAGTTGGAATGGGTAAGTCAATCGAAATCCCAGAAGCAATTAAAAAAGGAATAGAAGATGCTAAGAAAAACTTAGTAAGCGTTGCAATGGTAGGAACAACAATTCCTCACCAAGTGAACGGTAAATTTGGAACAGCAAATGTTCTAATTATGCCAGCTAAAGAAGGTACAGGAGTTATCGCTGGTGGTCCAGCTAGAGCAGTACTTGAATTAGCAGGATTGAAGGATGTTAGAGCTAAATCATTAGGTTCAAACAATCCTAATAACATGGTAAATGCTACAATAAACGGATTAGCTAGTTTAAGAACAGCAGAAGATATCGCTAAATTAAGAGGCAAATCTGTAGAAGAAATATTAGGTTAAGGAGGTATTGCAATGGCTAAATTAAGAGTTACATTAGTAAAGAGCTTAATCGGTAGAAAGAAAGACCATATCGCTACTGCAAATGCTCTTGGACTTAAAAAAATAGGTAAAGTAGTAGAACCTGAGGCAACACCTCAAGTACAAGGTATGATAAAAAAGATTGAATATCTACTAAAAGTAGAAGAAGTATAGAATAAGGAGGTGCACTGAATATGAAACTTCACGAATTAAAACCAGCAGAAGGTAGCAAAAAAGCACCTAAAAGAATTGGTAGAGGTACTGGTTCTGGTACAGGAAGAAATGCTGGTAAAGGTGAAAAAGGCCAAAATGCAAGATCAGGTGGTGGTGTAAGACCTGGTTTCGAAGGTGGTCAAATGCCTTTATATAGAAGACTTCCTAAGAGAGGTTTTACAAACATTTTTGCAAAGAAAATTGTTAGCATAAATCTTGACAGATTAAATATTTTTGAAAATGGTACAGA
This sequence comes from Bacillota bacterium, assembly GCA_023435985.1. Lineage (GTDB taxonomy): Bacteria > Bacillota > Clostridia > Clostridiales > Clostridiaceae > Clostridium. The sequence continues at coordinate 9,676 of JAEZKY010000031.1, forward strand.
AATTACTCCAGAAGTATTACTTGAAAAAAGAGTAGTAAGTAAAGTATTAGATGGAGTTAAAATTCTTGGAAACGGGACATTAGAAAAAAGCTTAACAGTTAAAGGATGTAAGTTCTCTAAGTCTGCTATAGAAAAGATTGAGGCAGCTGGGGGAAAAGTTGAGGTGATGTAAAGTGCTTCAAACTCTACGTAATGCATTCAAAGTTCCTGAACTTAGAAAAAAGATCTTATGGACGATATTATTAGTTGCAGTTTTCAGATTAGGAACCCATATTCCTCTTCCTGGAATTAACTCTGATTATTTGAAAAACTTATCAGATTCTGGAGGTTTATTAGGATTTTATGATATGCTCTCTGGAGGTGCGTTTAGTAGATCCAGTATATTAGCATTAGGAGTTATGCCGTATATTAATGCGTCAATTATAATGCAGCTATTAACTGTTGCCATACCTCAAATGGAGCAACTTCAAAAAGAGGGAGACACAGGAAGGAAAAAGATACAGAGCGCTACGCGTTATGTATCTCTTGGAATTTCATTTATATTAGCTTATGGAATTCTAGCTACAATTTCAAGTAGTGGTGCAACAAATGGAATAAGTTTAATGCAAAAGCTTATTATTGTGTTTGCATTAGTTGTTGGAACAACATTCTGTATGTGGCTTGGAGATCAAATTACAGTTAAAGGTATTGGTAATGGAACATCTATTTTGATATTCATCAATATAATTTCAAGAGTTCCAATGACAATTGGCTCAATGATGACAATGCAGGAAGCTGGAAGTGCAAGCATTGTAGAAATTATATTATTTGGAGTGTTTATTGTGCTTTTACTTGGAACAATCCTATATTTCTCTTTATCAGAGAGAAGAGTTACTGTACAATATGCAGGTAAATTCGCTTCTGGAAATAGTAATATGGTAAAATCACAATCAACGCATATTCCATTAAGTATAATTGGATCTGCTGTTCTTGCAATTATATTTTCTATGTCAGTAATGGATTTTCCAAGGACAATTGCAACACTGTTCGGTGGCGATAAAGAGTGGGCAAAATGGATATTGACTAATAATACATGTATATTTAATTCTAAGAGTTGGATGTATTTAGTATTATATGCAGTACTAACAATATTCTTTAATTGGTTCTATACTCAAATTACTTTTAAACCTGATGAAATGTCTGAAAATCTTCACAAATCAGCAGGTTTTGTACCAGGAGTAAGGCCAGGAGAAGAAACCACAGTATTTTTTGAAAGAGTTTTAAATAGAGTATCTTTTATTGGCGGAATTTTAGCAGCAATTTTAGCTGTTACTCCAAAAATTATAGAAAACTATACACAATTTCAAAATATAGCTTTTTCAGGAACAGGATTATTGATTGTTATAAATGTTGCATTGGATTTTACTAGAAGAGTAGAATCACAAATGATAGTTAGACATTATAAAGGATTTCTTAAATAGATTAGAATAAATGGAGATGAAGCCAGTGAAGATAGTATTGCTAGGACCTCCAGGAGCTGGAAAGGGAACACAGGCTAAGTCAATCAGTAATAAGTATTCAATACCACATATTTCTACAGGAGATATTTTTAGAAAAAACATTTCTGAAAACACTCCTCTAGGAATAGAAGCAAAGAGTTACATGGATAACGGACAGTTAGTTCCTGATGCAGTAACAATTAACATGGTTAAGGATAGATTACAACAGGAAGATTGTAAGGTTGGATATTTACTAGATGGTTTTCCTAGAACTGTGGCTCAAGCTGATGCTCTTAACAGCTTTCTTATAGAGAGAGGCGAACAATTAGATACTGCACTACTAATAAAGGTACCTAATGAATTCATTTTAGAAAGAATGACTGGTAGAAGAGTTTGCCCATCATGTGGAGCAAGTTATCATGTTAAATTCAATCCTCCAACAAATGAAGGAAAATGTGATCTGTGTGGAAGTGAGATTATACAAAGAAAAGACGATACGGTTGATACTGTAAAGGAAAGACTTGATGTATATCAAAGAGAAACACAACCATTAGTTGAATTTTACTCTGGAAAGCAACTACTTTCAGAAGTAGATGGCACAAAAGCTATAAATGATGTTTTCAGAGGGATATGCGAAATATTGGGGAACGGTAAATAATGATTATAATAAAAAATCATGATGAAATAGCCATAATGAAAAAAGCAGGTAGAATAGTAGGAGAAACATTACTATTACTTGAAGAAGAAGTAAAAACCGGAATGACAACTGCAGATTTAGATAGAATAGCAGAAGAATTTATAACTAAGCATGGAGCAAAACCATCATTTAAAGGCTTATATGGTTTTCCTTCGTCACTGTGTATTTCAGTAAATGAGCAGGTAATACATGGATTTCCAGGAGAATATGTTCTTAAAGAAGGGGACATAGTTAGTGTCGACTGTGGAGCATTCTTTAATGGATTTCATGGAGATGCAGCAAGGACGTTTCCTGTTGGAAATATATCTGCAGATGCTCAAAAATTAATTAATGTAACAAGGGAAAGTTTCTTTGAAGGTATAAAATTCGCTAGAGAAGGAAATAAATTAACTGATATATCACATGAAATACAAAGCTACGTAGAAGCGGCAGGTTTCTCAGTTGTAAGAGATTTTGTAGGGCATGGGATTGGACGAAAGGTTCATGAAGATCCTAATGTACCTAATTTCGGTAAGTCTGGTAAGGGGCCAAAGTTGCTTGAAGGTATGGTGTTAGCAATAGAACCTATGGTTAATGCAGGTACTCACAAGGTAAAAACTTTGAAAAACGGATGGACAGTTGTAACCGCAGATTCTTCTTTATCAGCGCATTATGAAAATACAGTTGCAATTTTATCAGATGGACCTGAAATATTAACACTGATTAAGTAGAAAAAAAGAGTGTTGCTTAGTTATAAATTTGCATAATACCATTGTGGTAGTGTTAATTTATACTAAGGTAATCATAGAGGTGAAAAATTTGCAAAACAATGACTTGATTGGAAAAGTAGTACTTTCAAAAGCAGGAAGAGATAGAGATTACTTATATGTTGTTGTTAGGCAGATAGATAATAATTATGTATTACTAGCAAATGGGGATACAAAGTTAATTGATATGCCTAAGAAGAAAAAGATTAAACACTTAAGTATTTTAGAAGACGTAGATAATGAATTATTTTCATTAATACAATCATGCAATAAGAGTACTGATTTAAAGATTAAGAGATTCCTAAAACTTAGAGGCATTGTTAAGGAGGGTTGATTACCTTATGTCAAAAGATGATGTTATAGAAATGCAAGGTACAGTCCTAGAATCTTTACCAAATGCGATGTTTCAAGTTGAACTTGAAAGTGGCCATAAGATTCTAGCACATATATCAGGTAAATTAAGAATGAACTTCATAAGAATTTTACCTGGAGATAAAGTTACAGTAGAACTTTCTCCCTATGATTTAACAAGAGGTAGAATTACATGGAGAGCAAAATAAGGTAGATATGTAGATTTTAATATCTACCACAAAAGTAATATGAGGAGGGTTAGCTATGAAAGTAAGACCATCAGTTAAGCCTATTTGTGAAAAGTGCAAAGTAATCAGAAGAAAAGGAAAAGTAATGGTAATCTGTGAAAATCCTAAGCACAAGCAAAAACAAGGCTAATGATCAACTTACAATATTATCTGCATTAAAATAAATGTAAATAATATTGACATTTCAGCAAAAGTCAAATATGATTATATAGTCGTTTAATTAATCAAAAATAAATTTTAGGGCGGCTGGCAATGGAAAGTTTCTATTGACCTAAAATTTTATTATATATTATAAATATAAAAATATAAAATCTGTTATACATTTCAATTATCAGGAGGTGTAAATTTTAATGGCAAGAATATCAGGTATTGACCTACCAAGAGAAAAAAGAGTTGAAATAGGTTTAACTTATATATATGGTATAGGATTATCAACTTCACAAAAAATCTTAGCTACAACAGGAATTAATCCAGATACAAGAGTTAAGGATTTATCAGAAGATGAAGTTAACGAAATCAGAACTTATATCAACAAAAATTTAATGGTTGAAGGTGACTTAAGAAGAGATGTCGCTTTAAATATCAAGAGATTAGTAGAAATAGGATCATATAGAGGAATTAGACATAGAAGAGGTCTTCCAGTAAGAGGACAAAAAACTAAGACTAATGCAAGAACTAGAAAAGGTCCTAAGAAAACTATAGCTAATAAGAAGAAATAGTAAGGAGGGAAGATAATGGCAGCTCAAAAAGTAAAGAAGACTAGAAGAAGAAAAGAAAGAAAAAATGTTGAGCATGGTGCTGCACACATTAAGTCAACTTTTAATAATTCAATAGTTACTTTAACAGATGCAGTAGGAAATGCTTTATCATGGTCAAGTGCAGGAGCACTAGGCTTTAGAGGATCAAGAAAGAGCACACCATTTGCAGCTCAAATGGCAGCAGAAACTGCAGCTAAAGTAGCAATGGAACACGGCTTAAAAAGTATAGAGGTTTATGTTAAAGGACCTGGTTCAGGAAGAGAAGCAGCTATAAGATCCTTACAAGCAGCAGGATTAGAAGTAACTTTAATAAAAGATGTTACTCCAATACCACATAATGGTTGTAGACCACCAAAGAGAAGAAGAGTCTAATATAACCGTAGTAATAGGAGGTGTAATTTAATGGCAAGATATACTGGCGCTACATGTAGATTATGTAGAAGAGAAGGTATGAAACTTTTCCTTAAGGGTGATAGATGTTTTACAGATAAATGTGCTTTTGTTAGAAGAAGCTATGCACCAGGGCAACATGGGTCAAACAAAAAGAAAGTATCGAACTATGGTGTTCAATTAAGAGAAAAGCAAAAAGCAAGAAGAATTTATGGCATATTAGAAGGCCAATTTAGAACATATTATGAAAAAGCTGAGCATATAAAAGGTATTACAGGTGAAAACTTACTTAGATTACTAGAAATGAGACTTGATAACGTAGTTTATAGATTAGGTTATGGTGCATCAAGAAATGAAGCTAGACAATTAGTAACTCATGGACATTTCTTAGTAAATGGTAAGAAAGTTGATATTTGTTCATATAATGTTTCAGTTAATGATGTAATTACTGTATGTGAAAAGAGCAGATCAAGTGAAAAGTTCAAGACTTTTGTTGAAAATCCAAAGACTCTACCAAAATGGTTAGAAGCTAATGTTGATAACTATGAAGGAAAGGTAGTTGCAGAGCCATCAAGAGAAGATATAGATGTGCCTGTTAACGAAACACTTATTGTTGAGTTATACAGTAAATAATATATTTATATTTGTTAGAGAAATTTATCACAATATATGCAAATATAGAATCAGTTGCCCTCATAATAAGGTTGCCATTTATAATATAAGGAGGGTTTGTCAATGTTAGAAATCGAAAAGCCAATAATAGAATGTATAGAAGCTAATGAAGATGGTACTTATGGTAAGTATGTTGTTGAGCCACTAGAAAGAGGATATGGTATTACATTAGGAAATGCCCTAAGAAGAATATTATTATCATCTCTTCCTGGGGTTGCAGCAACCTCTGTCAAAATTGATGGAGTACTTCATGAGTTTTCTACCGTTCAAGGAGTTAAAGAAGACGTTACTGAATTAATTCTTAACATTAAATCATTAGCTCTAAGAATGAATGGTGAAGGTCCAAAAGTTATTTATATTGATGCTAAAGGACCAGGTGAAGTTACTGGAGCTGATATAAAGACTGATGGAGATGTTGAAGTTGTTAATAAGAATTTACATATTGCAACTTTAGACAGCGATGGAAGACTTTATATGGAATTGACAGTTAATAAGGGAAGAGGATATGTCACTCAAAATAAAAATAAGAGTGAAGAATTACCAATTTCAGCTATAGCAGTTGATTCTATTTATACACCAGTAAAAAGAGTTAATTTTACTGTTGATAATACAAGAGTTGGTCAAATTACTGATTATGATAAATTAACTTTAGAAATTTGGACTAATGGAACTATAAAAATAGATGAAGCCATTAGTTTATCAGCAAAGATACTTATTGAACACTTTAAATTATTCATGTCATTAACAGATAATACCAATGATGTTGAAATAATGATAGAAAAAGAAGACGATAAGAAAGAAAAAGTCCTAGAAATGACTGTAGAAGAACTTGACTTATCAGTTAGATCATATAACTGTTTAAAGAGAGCCGGAATTAATACAGTCCAAGAACTTGCTACAAAATCTATGGATGATATGATGAAAGTAAGGAATCTAGGAAAGAAATCTTTAGAAGAAGTTGAAAGAAAGCTTAAAGAATTAGGTTTAGCCCTAAAACTAACCGAGGAGTAAGGAGGTAAATCCATGGCAAGTCATCGTAAATTAGGTCTTCCTACAGACCAAAGAAGAGCTATGCTAAGAAATCTTGTTACTAGTCTATTAAAACATGGTAAAATCGAGACAACTGAAACAAGAGCTAAAGAAACTAGATCAATAGCAGAAAAAATGATTACTCTTGGAAAAAGAGGAGATCTTCATGCTAGAAGACAAGTTTTATCTTATGTTCAAGAAGAATTAGTTGTTAAGAATTTATTTGATAATGTAGCTCCAAAGTATACTGAAAGAAATGGCGGATATACAAGAATGATTAAAAAAGGTCCTAGAAGAGGGGACGGAGCTGAGATAGTAATACTTGAATTAGTATAATACAATTTCTAATAGGGATTAGGTTTAGACTTAATCCCTATTTTGACATATAAAAATAAAAATGAGATTAATATATTATAGAGGGGTTTTTTATTAGTTTATTAAAAAAATCGCTTTTTATTGAACGTATGAAATTTTGATATATAATTAAACTATTAATGTAGTAATTTATACATTGGTATAAGACATTTGTATAATATATTAACAATAAAACATCATGGAGGTTACTATGAGTGATGCAATGGTAAAATGCACAAGTGTATCTTTTAAATATATAAAAGACTCAGATGGAGTTAAAGAAGAAAAGTATGCAGTAAAGGATGTCAATTTAAGTGTAAAAAAGGGTGAATTTTTAGTTATATTAGGGCATAATGGATCAGGAAAATCAACAATAGCTAAGCATATGAATGCATTAGTAGTACCAACAGAAGGCACAGTAATTGTTGATGGACTCAGTACAACTGACCCAAATAATGTATGGAATATTAGGTCTAAAGCTGGAATGGTATTTCAGAATCCAGATAATCAATTAGTTGCTACAATAGTTGAAGAGGATGTGGCCTTTGGACCAGAAAATCTAGGGGTTGAGCCATCAGAAATAAGAAAAAGAGTTGATGAAAGTTTAGAAAAAGTTGGGATGAGCAAATATAAAAAACATGCACCACACCTTTTATCTGGAGGGCAAAAGCAAAGAATTGCAATAGCTGGAATTCTTGCTATACAGCCTGAATGTATAATTTTTGATGAACCAACAGCTATGTTAGATCCACTAGGAAGAAAAGAGGTTCTAAAAACTATTAGAGATCTTAATGAGAAACATGGTATTACTATAGTTCTAATAACTCATTATATGGATGAAGCAGCGCAAGCAGATAGAATCATAGTAATGGATGGTGGAAGCGTTATGATGGAAGGTACGCCAAGAGAAATATTTCCACAGGTAGAACGTATGAAAAATATAGGATTAGATGTTCCGCAGGTAACGGAATTAGCTTACGAATTAAAAAAGGCAGGAATAAATATAAATGAAAAAATATTAAATGTAGATGAGATGGTGAATGAGTTATGTCAATTAAAATAGAAAATCTAACACATATATATGCGCCAAAAAGTCCTTTTGAAAAGATTGCCTTGAATGCTGTATCTTTAGAGATAAAAGACGGAGAATTTGTGGCATTAATTGGTCACACGGGTTCAGGTAAATCAACATTGATTCAGCATTTTAATGGATTATTAGAAGCTACTAGCGGAAAAATAATTGTAGATGGAGTAGATATTACAGATAAAAGTGCTAAATTAATTGATATTAGAAAAAAAGTTGGATTAGTATTTCAATATCCAGAATATCAAATTTTTGAAGAGACTATAGCTAAAGACATTGAATTTGGACCTAAGAATTTGGGACTTTCTGATGAAGAAATTAAAGGCAGAGTAATTGAATCTATGAAAATGGTTGGTCTTGATTACGAAACATATAAGGATAAATCTCCATTTGATTTAAGCGGAGGTCAAAAGAGAAGAGTTGCAATAGCTGGTGTAATAGCTATGAAACCTACAACTTTAATTTTGGATGAACCTACAGCAGGGCTAGATCCTAAAGGTAGAGATGATATTTTAAATCAAATAAGTAAGTTACATAAAGACTATAATATGACAATAATTATAGTTAGCCACAGTATGGAAGATGTTGCAAAAATTGCTGAAAGAGTTATTGTAATGAATCATGGAGAAGTGGCATTACAAGGAACACCCGCAGAAGTATTTAAGGAAATTGATATGCTTGAAGAAATAGGCCTTGGTGTACCGCAGGTAACATATTTGGTTAGGGAGTTAAGGAAGAAGGGCTTTAATATTTCAGATAATATATTTACAATAGAAGAAGCTAAGAAAGAGCTCTTGTCCATTCTAAGCAAAAATAAGATAAGAGAGGAGTAGACAAGACTATGTTGAAAAATATCACAATAGGGCAGTACTTGCCGGGTGAATCTTTTATTCACAAGTTAGATCCTAGAACCAAGATTTTAATATCTATATTTTTTATTGTGTGCCTATTTATTATAGACAAATTTATTGGGTATACGGCTATTGTTGTATTTTTGCTTGCAATAATTCTAGTAGCAAAAATTCCATTTAGGTTTATTCTTAATGGGTTGAAACCTGTTTTTTTATTGATCGCACTAACGGCTATTTTAAATATATTTATGATTAGAGGTGCAGAAGGAACTGAAATATTTAGTATGGGGTTTTTAAAAATATATCCGGAAGGCTTGAATACAGCAATATTCATGGCTATAAGATTGGTTTTATTAATAATAGGAACATCTCTGCTAACATTAACTACGTCTCCTATTGAATTAACAGATGGAATTGAAAAGCTGCTTAAGCCAATTGGAAAAGAAATAGCTCATGAATTAGCTATGATGATGACAATAGCATTAAGATTTATTCCTACATTAATCGATGAAACAGATAAGATAATGAAGGCGCAGAAAGCTAGGGGCGCTGATTTTGAATCAGGCGGAGTCATAAAGAAAGCTAAAAGCTTAGTGCCATTATTAGTACCATTATTTATAAGCTCGTTTAGAAGAGCTGATGAATTAGCCATGGCCATGGAAGCAAGAGGATATAGAGGTGGAGCAGGAAGAACTAGAATGAAAGTATTGAAGTTTTCATCTAGGGATACAATAGCATTTTCGTTATTTGGATTGCTATTTTTATGGTGCTTGGTAGTTAGATTTATATTAACATAGGATTAAGGGATATAAATGAGAAATATAAAATTAATAATTGAATTTGATGGAAGTAATTTTTGTGGATGGCAAAGACAGCCTAAAGGAAGAACTGTTCAGAAGGTAATAGAAACAGCTATATGTAAAGCAACAGGTGAAGAAATTCAGATTAATGGAAGCTCTAGAACTGATGCGGGAGTCCACGCAAGGGAAATGGTTGCGAATTTCTTCACTAATAGTACAATACCTGGAGATAAGTTTAGAGAAGCCATAAACACAAGATTGCCGGAAGATGTATCCATAATCAAGTCAGAAGAAGTAGATCAAGAATTTCATGCTAGATACTCATCAAAAGGTAAAACATATTCATATACAATTGTGAATAGAAATGAAAGATTATCATTGGGGTATCAATACTTATATCATTGCAGGTATAAATTAGATGTTGATAGAATGAGAAAGGCCTGTAATTATTTTATAGGTGAACATGATTTCAAAGCGTTTATGTCTCCTGGAAGTTCTATAAAAACTACTATAAGAACAATTATGGAACTTTATATAGAACAAGATGGAGAAAAAATAAAAATATTTATAACGGCTGATGGTTTTTTATATAATATGGTAAGAATAATAGTAGGAACATTAATAAAGGTCGGAAATGGAAAGTTAGAGGCAGAAGAGATAGAAGATATAATAATAGAAGGAAATAGAAAACGTGCAGGAATGTGTGTGCCGCCAAATGGATTAATACTAGAAAAAGTTTTTTATTAAAAAGATGTTGACACACCCGCATCCGTGTATTATAATTAGGTTTGTTTGTTAAATCGTTTATGTATATAAGATCCACTAGCCCCGGGTCTTGACATAAAAAATTTTACTTATAAGAAGTAAAGAATTAATGTAAGTTCAGGGAGGGAAACAGATGAAATCATACATTGCTAAAGCAAGTGAAATCGAAAGAAAATGGTATGTTGTTGATGCTGCTGGTAAGCCACTAGGTAGAGTTGCTAGCCAAGTTGCTTCAATTTTAAGAGGTAAAAATAAGCCAATATTTACACCTAACGTTGACTGCGGAGACTTCGTTATCGTAATTAACGCAGAAAAAGTAGTTTTAACTGGTAAGAAGTTAGATCAAAAATTAATGAGAAAGCATAGTCTTTATCCAGGCGGATTAAAAGAAACTCCATATAGAGTAGTATTAGATAAGAAACCTGAATTCGCTTTTGAAGAAGCTGTAAGAAGAATGCTTCCAAATGGTGTATTAGGAAGACAAATGTTAAAGAAATTAAATGTATATAGAGGTGCTGAACATAATCATGCAGCTCAAAAACCAGAAGTACTAGAATTAAGATACTAATACGATCTCGGGAGGAGGAATAAGAAATGGCAAAAGTTCAATACATGGGAACTGGAAGAAGAAAGAAATCAGTTGCAAGAGTAAGACTTGTACCAGGAAATGGTAAGGTTGTTGTAAATAAAAGAGAAATAGAAGAATTTTTTGGTTTAGAAACATTAAGAGTTATCGTAAACCAACCATTAGTTTTAACAGGAACTAAGGATAAGTTTGACGTTTTAGTAAATGTTCACGGTGGTGGATTCACAGGTCAAGCAGGAGCTATCAGACACGGTATTGCTAGAGCATTAGTTAAATCTGATGAAGCTTTAAAGACAGAAATAAAGAAGGCTGGATTCTTAACAAGAGACCCAAGAATGAAGGAAAGAAAGAAATACGGTCTTAAAAAGGCAAGAAGAGCTCCACAATTCTCAAAGAGATAATATTTGGAGTGCAGGAAATTCTACAAACTTATTGTTTGTGGAATTTTTTTTATATAAAAGAGGTAATGAGGAAATAAATGGCTTGAGTTGTTAAAAATTAATCTGAATAAATAGAAATTATATAGCAAACAATATAGAGTAAATGATGTTAATAATTTGGAGGAGAAAACTAATGAAAATTAAAAAAGTAGTGATATTATTTTGTATATGTTGTTTAATATTTGGAATCCCAATGAAAGCTAGTTCAGAAGAAACTAAAAAGCAAAAGATAATATTAATAGATCCAGGTCATGGAGGAATTGATGGAGGAGCAAGATCTAAAAATGGAACTATAGAAAAAAATATAAATTTGATGATATCTGAAAAGTTAAAAAAAGAGTTGGAGGATTCAGGATATGTAGTTTACTTAACAAGGGAAGGAGATACTGAATTAGATTCTAAAAAGGTTAAGGACTTAAATGCGCGATGTCAAATGAAGAAAGATACTAAGTGTGATGTATTTATTTCTATACATCAGAATATGTTTCCGCAAAGTAACTGCTTTGGAGCACAAGTTTGGTATGCAGCTAATGATGATAGTAAGCTTATAGCGGAAAATATTCAAGATTCATTGAAGGAAACAATAGATGATAAAAACAAAAGAGTTGCTAAAGCGGCTGAAAAACAATATAGAATATTGAGAGATGGATATGAAGGAGCTTGCGTCATCGTTGAATGTGGTTTTTTATCTAATTACGAGGAAGAACAGAGATTAAAAACCGATGAACATCAAATTAAAATAGCAAAGGGTATAACAAATGGTGTTAATAAATACTTTGAAAATAAGAGTTCTTAATTCTTAATCTCTTGATTTTATATTAATAGGGCTTACCTGCAGGCTGTTTCGAGGTGATTGGGATGAATAATAAATTTTGTCTAGTATTAAAAATAGATTATATAAAATTAAACATATTAAGATAAGAGTTAAGAAATAAATGATAGTTGTAAGGATTTTATTTAAATAATTATTATTCATAATTTGACCTCTTTACGATATAAATATTTATATTAAAGTATAGTATTAAGAAGATATAAATATGAAAGCTAGTATTATAAAAATATAATTTAACATTAAATTATATTTTTATAATACTTAGTTATACATAGTTTAAATTAACATATAATTCTAGTTTTAAGCTTGCAGTGTATATTTTAAATGCAAATAAATTTATTTGGGGTTGTAAATAACGAGGAATACTTTTAAACTTATATGTAGTAATAAGAGCAGAGCTACGATAGGAATATAATTTTATGAAAATAGCTCTAGCAATAATGATAAGTAATAGAAAGAGGAGCTGTTAGTGATGAGAGAAATTAATGTTGAACTTATTAGAGATGCAGTTAGAAATTTAGCAATTGAAGCAAATTATTTTTTAGGGACAGATATTAAAGAGGCATTATTGAGGTCTAAGAAAGAAGAACCTTGGAAACTAGCAACTGAAGTTTTAGATAAAATAATTATTAATTCCGAAATTGCAAGTAATGAGGAAATGCCAATGTGCCAAGATACAGGAATGGCATGTGTTTTCATTGAAGTAGGACAAGATGTGCATTTAATCGGAGGAAGACTTGAAGATGCTATTAACGAAGGTGTGCGTAGAGGATACGAGGAAGGCTTTCTAAGGAAATCAGTTGTAGAAGACCCGCTAAGGAGAGTAAACACAAAAGATAATACGCCAGCTATAATCTATTATGATATAGTAGATGGAGATAAGGTTAAGATTACTTTAGCACCAAAAGGTTTTGGATCGGAGAATATGAGTAAAATAGGAATGTTAAAACCTTCTGATGGATTGGTTGGTGTTAAAAAGTTTATAATAGATACAGTTAGAGCAGCAGGACCTAATCCATGTCCACCAATGGTTATAGGTGTTGGAATAGGCGGAACCTTTGATAAAGCTGCTTATCTTGCTAAAAAAGCGTTACTTAGACCTATTAATATAAGAAATGAAGATGAGTTTTATAAAGATTTAGAGGTTGAGTTATTAGGAAAAATAAATGAACTGGGTATAGGACCACAAGGATTTGGAGGAAAAACTACTGCATTAGGATTAAATATTGAAACTTACCCTACACATATAGCAGGATTACCTGTTGCAGTAAATATAAATTGCCATGCTACACGACATAAGGAAGCGATAATATAACTATAGTATTGGAGGAAGAAAAATGGAGATTAAGTTAAAAACACCTCTTACAGAAGATAAGATAGTAAATTTAAGGGCAGGGGATAGTGTCCTATTAAGTGGAGTAATTTATTCTGCTAGAGATGCTGCACATAAAAGATTGATAGAATTATTAAATGAAGGAAAAGAGCTACCTTTAAATATAAAGGATGAGACTATATATTATGTTGGACCGTCACCAGCAAAACCAGGAAAGGTAATAGGCTCAGCAGGACCTACAACAAGCTATAGAATGGATGCTTATGCGCCAACGCTACTGGACTTAGGTTTAAAAGGAATGATTGGTAAGGGTGCAAGGAATATTGAGGTAATAGAGGCGATAAAGAGAAATAAAGCAGTTTACTTTGGTGCTATAGGTGGAGCAGCGGCATTAATTGGGAAGAGTATTATAAAGTCTGAAGTAATTGCATATGAAGACTTAGGTGCTGAAGCTATAAGAAAGATGGAAGTAAAAGATATGCCATTAGTTGTTATTATAGATGCAGAAGGAAAGAATTTATATGATATTGGAAAACAAAATTATCTAAGTTCAATTGAGCAAGGAGATTAGGCAAAGTAGTCGTATTAAGAAAAAGGAGAGCTATATGTTTAGGATGTTTAGAGATATTCTTAGAATTAAGCTGCCAGGAAAAGAGAAACACAAAAAGATATTATTGGCAATCTTAGTAGTACTGGCAATAGGCGTAATAGCTTATGATAAGTTAAATAGAATAAATGAAAAAAGTTTGGAGAATAAGAAGCAACAACAAGAAGAAATAATATCGCCTTCTAATATGGGAGAAACAAAAATTAATGATGATGTTGAGAAAATTAGTTATGATAGTGATAAAATAAATAATAATGCTGCAAAAGATGAAAAGGAAAAATATTCAGATAAAGAAAATGAATTATATAATGAGGCATATACTTCATTTTTTTCTCATACTTATGCAGATGCAATTAATAAGGCAGATTTACTTATAAATGAGTTCCCAAATAATTCAATGGGATATAATATTAGAGGAATTGCAAAAGCTTATAACGGGGATTATAATGGTGGCATGAAAGACATAGATAAATCATTAAGTATTGATGGTAATTATGGTTATGCACGATTTAATAAAGCGCTTGCATATGAGTTATATGAAGACTTTGATAAAGCCTTGGAATGGTATAATAAGGATTTAGAGATTGAGGATTACGAGTGGAGTTATTATGGTATTGCATCTATTTATGGGAGGAAGGGCGACGTAACAAACACAATGACCTATTTAAATAAAGCGATACAGATTGATTCGGGAGTAAAAGAAGTGGCAAAGACTGAGCACGATTTTGATCCAGTTAAAAATTCAGAAGAATTTAAGAGGGCAGTATATAATTAAAAGGATAAGTTCATAGAAATAATAGATTGTAATATTAAAGCAGTGAACTTTAGGAGGAATTGATATGTTTAATGTATTAGTAGTCGATGATGAGAAAGAAATACGAGATGCTATTGAAATATATTTAAGAGGGGAAAGCTTAAAAGTATTTAAAGCAGAAGATGGATTAGAGGCTTTGGATATTCTTGAACAAGAAAAAATACATTTAATCATATTAGATATAATGATGCCTAGGCTTGACGGAATAAGAACTTGTTTAAAAATTAGAGAGAGCCAGAATCTTCCTATAATAATGTTATCAGCAAAAGGGGAAGATTCAGATAAAATATTGGGATTAAATGTTGGAGCCGATGATTATATAACAAAACCATTTAATCACTTGGAGTTAGTGGCTAGAGTTAAATCACAATTAAGAAGATATGAAAAACCATTAAGCGTTGAGGAAGGAAAAGATATAATTAAAGTCAAGGATTTAGTCATTGATACTATTGCCAAAAAGATCACTTTACGTGGAGAAGAGGTTAAAGTAACTGCTACAGAATACAAAATACTCCATTTATTAGCTTCGAATCTAGGAAAGGTATTTTCCATAAAAGAGATATATGAAAATGTATGGGAAGAGATATTTTATAAAAGTGAAAATACTGTTACAGTGCATATAAGAAGAATAAGAGAGAAGATAGAAATAAACACAAAAGAACCTGAATACATTAAGGTGGTGTGGGGAATTGGATACAAGATTGAAAAAGAAGATTAAGGAATATCTTAATGGTATTTATTCTATTGATATAATAATTGTAGTATTAATAACATTAATCTTATTTTCAACTTTAGGTGACTATATACAGATAAATAGAGTGCAGCATGATTTAGCAATTAATGAGATTAGAAATAATCAACCGAATTTAATAATATCACTTATTATATATATAAGTTTTATTACTAAGATTGTCTTTATAATAAAAAAGAATCCAAAAGCACCAAAAATCAAATCTAATTTTGCTAAAAATATGATTTTTGTAATTAAAAATGGATTTCATTATAAAGAAACCAGAAATGCTTTACTAATATCTATAACTGTAGCATTAATATTACTAATAACTTATTTGTATTTTCTTGCAACCGGTGGTTATACAAACAATATATTTGTAAAGTTTTTTCAGACATATCCTTTCAAAGGAACTGTATTTGTAATTATAATACTTTTCTTTACTATAATGTACGCATTAAAAAAGACATTAGATATAATTGTTGTTAATGATGCTCTTAAAAAAGTCAGTGAAGGAAATTTACAAGACGACATTAAACTAGATGGCTCTCCAGCAGTAAAGGAATTGGCTAAAAATATTAATTTAATAAAAGCAGGATATAAAGAAATTCTAGAAAATGGTGTACATAATGAGAAATTAAAAACAGAGTTAATATCAAATGTATCACATGATTTAAAAACTCCATTGACTTCAATAATAAATTATGTAAATATATTAAAAAATGGTGATATAACAGAAGAGGAACGGGAAGAATATTTATCAATATTAGAAGGAAAATCTCTGAAACTAAAAGTCTTAATTGAAGACTTATTCGAAATGTCTAAGATTAATAGTGGAAAGATTAAATTAAATAGAGAATTAATAGATATCCTGTCCTTAATACATCAAGGGGTAGGAGAATATAGTACCTTATATGAGGAAAAAAATATTTCTTTTAAAGTAACAAGCAAAAAAGATGCTGTGTATATGGAGCTGGATGGAAAGATGATGTCTAGGGCTATAGAAAATATAATAATTAATGCTCTTAAATATTCATTAAATAATACTCGAGTTTATATTGATGTAGATATAGAAGAGAATTATGTTAAAATCGGTGTGAAAAATATTGCAAATTATGAGATGAATTTTAATGAAGATGATATGTTTGAAAGATTTGCGAGGGGTGATAAATCTAGAAATTCAAAGGTTGAAGGTTCTGGATTAGGGCTTGCTATAACAAAGAGCATAGTTGAACTGCATGGTGGAGAAGTAAAAATAAAGAAAGAAGGAGATATGTTTAAAATTTATTTAATCCTTCCAACAAATAAAAAATAATTAATATTAATAAAAGAAGTAAACTTAGAGCTTTTGTTTGATGAATATAATGAAAACTAAGTTTTGTGAGTGGGGCTTCATCGAATGCAAACTTTGTTAAAACAGATTCCTTTGAAGCAAGATCTACTGCGTACGCAAAAGTTGTAAGTTTAGTCGATGACCTTTAAGCCAAACAAATAGAAAAAACAGATAAAAAATAAATATGGTTATATTTTTTTAGTAAAAATTATAAAAAAATAATTTTAATACGTTAAATTTTTCACTAATTATGTTATAATATAAAAGGTTAATACTAAAAATATGATAATAAACATAGTAAAATGTAAATAATATCATTTTATAATAAAATTTACAATCAAGGAGGAGTTCCATATTATGAAAAAAGGTATTGCTGCTTCTAAAGGTTATGCAATAGGAAAGGCATTTTTGCAAGAAAGTGAAGAAATCGTTATTAATGATGCTAAAATTAGTGATATAAGTGCAGAAAAAGAAAAAATGCAAAAGGCATTAGACGATTCTAGAGAGCAATTAGAAGCTATTAAGGTTAAGGCAGAAAAAGAAATGGGTGCGGAAAAGGCAGCTGTGTTTGAAGCACATATAACACTATTAGATGATCCAGAATTTACTGGGGCAATGATGACTGAAATTGAAAACAATAATGTAAACGGATTAAAAGCTATTGAAAGCGTTACAAATACTTTCGTTGCTATATTTGAATCTATGGATAATGAATATATGAGAGAAAGAGCTGCAGATATTAAAGATGTATCTAAGAGAATTCTTTCAAACTTTGCAGGTAAAGGTGGAGATGCTTTTGCAATTACTGAAAGTAATACAATAGTTGTAGCACATGATTTAACACCATCTGATACTGCAGGATTAGATAGAACTAAAGTTGTAGGATTTATAACAGACATAGGTGGAAGAACTTCACATGCTGCTATAATGGCTAGAACATTAGAAATTCCAGCTGTACTTGGATTAGGAGATATAACAACTTCTATAAAAACAGGGGATACAGTTATAGTTGACGGGTTAACAGGAGACGTAATAATAAATCCTTCAGATGAAGTTTTAGCAGAATATAAAACTAAAAAAGAAAAATTCCAAGCAGAACAAGAAGAATTAAAGAAATTAATAAATGTTAAGACAACTACAAAGTCTGGTAGAAGAATTGAAGTTTGTGGTAACATTGGTAAACCAGAAGATGTTCTTGGAGTTTTAGCAAATGGAGGAGACGGTGTAGGACTATTTAGAACAGAATTCTTATATATGGATAGAGACAGTGCTCCAACAGAAGAAGAACAGTTTGAATCTTATAAATTTGTTTTAGAGAAAATGGAAGGTAATCAAGTTGTTATAAGAACTTTAGACATAGGCGGAGATAAAACACTTCCATACTTACCATTACCACAAGAAATGAATCCGTTTTTAGGTTATAGAGCAATTAGACTTTGCTTAGATAGAAAAGATATATTTAAGGTTCAGTTAAGAGCTTTACTTAGAGCTTCAGTATTTGGAAATCTTGCAGTTATGTTCCCAATGATTTCTGGATTACAAGAGTTTGAACAAGCAAAAGAAGTTGTTGAAGAATGTAAAGCAGAATTAAAGGCAGAAGGTAAAGAATACTCAGAAAGTATTCAATGGGGTATTATGGTTGAGATTCCAGCAGCAGCAGTTTATGCTGATGAATTAGCTAAACATGTTGATTTCTTCTCAATAGGGACAAACGATTTAATTCAATACACATTGGCAGCTGATAGAATGAGTGAGAAGGTTTCATACCTTTATAATCCAATGCATCCAGCTGTACTTAGATTAATAAAAATGACTATAGATGGAGCTCATAAGCATGGCAAATGGGTTGGAATGTGTGGAGAAATGGCTGGAGATGAAGCAGCTATCGCTACATTAGTTGAATATGGATTAGATGAATTCTCAATGAGTGCTACATCAATCCTAAATGCTAAGAAAATAATGATAGAACAAGAATAATATAAATACTAAAATTAAAGGTCGTCTTAATTATTAAGATGACCTTTAATTTTAATATTTAATTGTAAAGTATATACATATTGTAATATACTAGAAAGTAAGAAATATTTCATATTAATAGGGATAAGGGGATATTTATGGAAAAAAAGTCTAAAAAAACTTATGATAAAGCTATGAATTATTATGAGCAGGGGAGAATAGATAAGGCATTAGAATTGTGCGAGGAAATATTATCAGAAGGATTAGATAATCCATTAGTATTAAATTTCAAGGGACTACTGCTATATCAAATGGGCAATCTAAGCGATGCAGTTACAGTATGGAAAATAAATAATGATTTAAATAATGATGATATTGCAAGGAATTATATAGAAGATAGTATTGCAGATGAAAAGAGGCTAGAGCTATATAGAAAAGGAGAAGAAGCACTGGAACAATTTAAGGTTGATGAAGCCTTAGAATTATTTAAGATATGTGCAGAAAGTGATTTTAATTTAATCAAGGTGAATGTTGGAATTGCAATGTGTTATCAAAAGAAGGGTGAATTTATAAAAGCAAAAGAATATTTAGATAGGGCTTTGAGTGTAGATAAAAATGAAGTTACAGCTCAAATCATTGCAAGAGAACTAAAAGATGATGGAATAGATATAAAGTTAGGAAAGTTCTCAAGAAATATTATTATAGGAATAATCGCTTTGTTTATAATTCTAACAATTGCAGCCGGAGGATATTTAGTTATATCGAAATATAAAAATAGAAATCTATCTAGCAACACGCAAGAAGAGAAAAAAGATGCAATCTTAGATGAAAATGATGGGAAAGGCAAAGACGAAGAAGCTCAAAACAAAGCAAATACTGTAGATGTAGCAAAAAGCGAGTCGGGTACAAGTCTTGATAAAGAAAAATTAAGTATGCTAATCGATAGTAATGATTTTGATGGAATATATGAACAACTAAAAAATGTTGAAGAACAATCAGTAAGTTCTGATGATATGGATATTTATAATAAAGCTGTTCATGTAATGAAGGACAAGGGAATAGCGAAATTTTATGAAGATGGATTAAACAGTTTTAATCAAGGTAATTATTCAGCTGCTAAAATTTCATTTAATAAAGCATATACATATTGTGAAGAAAGTAGTATAAAAGAACATATTTTATTTTATAGAGGAAGTACTTCATATAATCTATCGGATAATGAGAGTGCAATAAACCAATTGGAAGAGTATTATAAACAGTATCCAAAAGGAGTATATACCCAAGAAGCATTATATGAATTGGCACTTATAAGCAATTCTTTAGATAAGGAAAAGAGTAAAGCTTATGCAAATAAATTAATGACTGATTTCCCAAATTCCATGTATGTGAATGATAAAATTAAGGACATATTAAAAAATTAATAATGATTTTTCTCTATGAATTATGCTTTTAAATTAATTTAAAAGCATAATTTTGTTATATTAACTTAAGTATTAGGATAAGATAAAAATGCAATTGATAATATGCTAAGCAAATTTTAGATAAAAGGATAGGTGAAAATATGATTTCAATAATTAAAGGCGGTAAGATATATGCACCCAATTATCTTGGAGCAAAAGATATATTAATAGTTGGAGATAAAATTGCTGGTATATATGATGAGCTAAATATTGAAAATAAATTAGTTGATATTAAAATTATTAATGGAATAAATAAGCTAATTTTTCCAGGTTTTATAGATTGCCATGTTCACATTATAGGTGCTGGAGGTGAAGGGGGATATAATACAAGAACACCAGAGATGCAGCTGTCTAGTTTAGTGAAGGCTGGAATAACAACAGTAGTTGGATGTATTGGAACAGATGGAATATGTAGAAGTATGAAAGCATTGATAGCTAAGGTTAAAGCATTAAAACAGGATGGAATGACAGCTTATTGCTTAACTGGATCTTATGAAGTGCCTGTCCAAACGGTAACGGATTCGATTAAAGAAGATCTAATGCTGATAGAAGAGATAATTGGAGTAGGAGAAATTGCCATTTCGGATCATAGGAGTTCTCAACCTAGTTTTGACAGTTTTGCAGGCTTGGTTGCAGAAAGTAGAGTTGGAGGGTTATTGTCAAATAAAGCTGGGATTGTTAATGTCCATTTAGGAGAAGGTGATAGAAGAATAAATTATTTATTTGATTTGATTGATAAAACTGAAATTCCTGCGACACAATTGCTGCCTACTCATATTAATAGAAATGGTAAACTTTTTAAGGATGGATTGAAATATGTAAAAAAAGGTGGTTTCATAGATTTAACAACAAGCTGTGATTTAGATAACTTAGGTGAGGGTGAGCTTAGAGCTGGTGAAGGCTTAAAAAAGTATATAGAAGAAAAATTGCCAATAGAACATATAACATTCTCTTCGGATGGGAACGGAAGCATGGAGAAGTTTGATAAGGATGGAAAATTGGCTGGCTATAAAATTTGCTCTGTATTAACTTTATATAGGGAAGTTAAGTTCGCAATTAAAGAAGAAAAGATTCCAATAGAAGATGCCCTTAAAGTCGTTACCTCAAATGTGGCTAATATATTAAAATTAGAGAATAAGGGAACCATAGAATGTGGAAAGGATGCAGATCTGGTAATGGTTGATGAAAACTCTTTGGATATAGATATGGTTATTGCAAAAGGGAGAAAAATGATGGAAAAGGGAGAAGTTATTGTTAAGGGCTTTTTTGAATAGGCAAGTGAAATCTAATGCAAGAAATATTCGTATGTATAGAAATAGGATAACGAGATTTATATAAAAATATAAGAAAGTCTAATACTGTAGGGTATTAGACTTTTTTACATTTTTACAGCAAAGTATCATTTTCTATAGTGCATACAATATTAATTAAACAACTAATACATGAAATTATTTATATTTAACCATGTCAAAATACATATATTATATATCCTTAATTGACATTTCATAAAATTGACAATACTATAATACCATAGCAAATTGATATGAATAATAGGCGATGCAAAAGCAATAATAAAAAATATAGATTTCTCTATATAAAAATAAGAGATTGGGGAGATATTTATGAACAAAAAAAAGATAGTAGCACTAGGATTGACAATAGTATTTTTAGTTGGGGCATTAGCTGGCTGCGGTAGCAGTAAAAAAACAGATTCAAGTAGTAGTAAAACTATAGAGATAACAAATGTTTCATATGATCCAACAAGGGAACTTTATGAAGCATATAATCCAGCGTTTGAAAAGTATTGGAAGGAAAAAACTGGCCAGGATGTTGAGATTACACAATCTCATGGTGGATCTGGTGCTCAGGCACGTTCTGTAATTGAAGGAAACGACGCAGATGTAGTAACTTTAGCTTTAGCTCATGATATCACAGCAATTGAGCAGGCAGGATTAATTGATAAGGGCTGGATAAATAATTTTGACCAAAATAGTTCGCCATATACATCTACAATTGTATTTCTAGTCCGTAAAGGAAATGAAAAAAATATTAAAGATTGGGATGATTTAGTGAAGCCAGGAGTTCAAATTATTAATCCGAATCCTAAATCATCAGGTGGAGCTTGCTGGAATTTTCTTGCGGCATGGGCATATGCAAAGAATAAATATAATGGAGATGAAAATAAGATTAAGGAATTTATGACTGAGCTGTATAACAATGTAATAGTATTGGATTCAGGAGCTAGGGGTGCTACAAATACTTTTGTTCAGAATGGACAAGGTGATGTATTAGTTGCTTGGGAAAATGATGCTTATTTAGCTATGAAAGAAAATCCTGACAAATATGAAATTGTTACACCAAGTATTAGTATTTTAGCAGAACCATCTGTTGCAGTAGTTGATGAGAATGCAAAGAAAGATGGAACAGAAGAAGTTTCTAAGGCATATTTAGACTATTTATATTCTGATGAGGGTCAAAAAATTGCAGCGGATAATTTCTACAGACCTAGAAATAAAGAAATATTAAATCAATATGCAGATAAATTTAATTTAAATATGAACCTAGTAACTATTGATGACTTTGGTGGATGGGATAAGGCCTATGAAGATTTCTTCAATGATGGATCTATATTTGACCAAATATATACTAAGAAATAATAGATACAAAGATAGATGGAAGGATTTGTTTTAATGGAGAAAAAGAAAAATGCGACTAGAATTAAGCAAAGTAAAAGAGTAATTCCAGGCTTTGGTATTTCTATTGGAATAGCCCTTACTTTATTGAGTTTTATTGTATTAATACCAATGGCATCTATAGTAATTTGCGCTTCAGGGCTCAGTTTTAGTGAATTCTTGAAGATAATATCTGCAAAAGATGTAGTAGCAGGATATGAGGTGAGTTTTTCTTGTGCGGTAATAGCGGCATTAGTCAATAGCATATTTGGAGTTATTTTAGCATGGGTATTAGTAAGATATGAATTTCCAGGTAAGAAAATTTTAGATGGTTTAATCGAACTTCCATTTGCACTTCCTACAGCAGTAGCTGGTATATCTTTAGCATATTTATATTCTGATAAGGGGTGGATAGGAAGTGAGTTTGCGAAAATTGGTATTAAAATTGCCTATACAAAAACAGGGATAATTATTGCAATGATTTTTATAGGAATACCTTTTGTGGTGAGGGCTATACAGCCTGTATTAGAAAAAATGGATAAACAATATGAAGAAGCAGCAGCTATGCTTGGAGCGAGTGGAGCAACAACTTTTTTTAAAGTTATTTTTCCAGAGATATTTCCAAGTTTGCTCACTGGTTTTGGGTTAGCATTAGCAAGAGGCATTGGAGAATATGGCAGTGTGGTATTTATCGCAGGAAATATTCCATATGAAACTCAGATTGCACCACTTCTTATTATGACAAAGTTAGAACAATATAAGTATGCTGATGCAACAGCAATTGCATTAGTTATGTTAGTGGTAGCTTTTATTATTTTATTCTTGATTAATGTAATACAGTCACGCGTAGCTAGAGTTACAAACAACTAGAGGAGGAAATTTATGAGTAATGGAGATTTACAGAAAAATAAAAAAACAAATGCGACCAAGATAATATTGATTACGATTAGTATTCTATTTATTGTAGTAATGCTTATAATACCTCTAGCTGTATTAGTTTTAAATGCATTGAAGGATGGATTTGAAGCTTACAAGGATGCTATCTTTGATGAATATACCTTGAAGGCATTATATTTAACTGTTTTAGCTACTGTATCAGCAGTTGCTGTAAATACTTTTTTTGGAGTATTTGCAGCGTGGGCGATTACAAAGTTTAAGTTTCGTGGAAAGCAGTTCTTAACAACATTAATTGATATTCCATTTGCCATATCTCCAGTTATTGCTGGGTTGGTGTTTATTTTAACTTTTGGAAGAATAGGCTGGGCTAATAGTTTTTTGCAGGCTTATGATATAAAAATAGTTTTTGCAGTTCCAGGAATTATTTTAGCAACAATTTTTGTTACTTTTCCATTTGTATCAAGAGAAATAATTCCGGTATTAAATGCACAAGGAACTGATGAAGAGGAAGCAGCAGCGATTATGGGAGCAAGTGGTTTTAATATATTTAGAAAAATAACTTTGCCTCATATTAAATGGGCATTAATCTATGGAGTTGTGTTATGCACAGCAAGAGCTATGGGGGAATTTGGGGCTGTATCTGTTATATCTGGTCATTTAAGAGGTAAAACCAATACACTTCCTCTCCATATTGAAATATTATATAACCAATTTAAAACAACAGATGCTTTTGCAGTATCATCAATCTTAATGATTCTAGCTGTAATCATTCTTATTATAAGAAATATCGTGGAGTATAAAGCAAAAAGGGCTGGTGAAAATTAATGTATGTGGAATTAAAAGATATAAACAAAAACTTTGGTAATTTTAAAGCATCTGACAATGTGAATTTTGGAATTGAAAAAGGAAAATTAATAGGACTGCTTGGGCCAAGTGGAAGTGGAAAGACAACAATTCTTCGTATGATTGCGGGTCTTGAACAGCCTGATTCAGGAGATATTATCATTGATGGTATTCGAGTAAATGACATTTCGGCATCTAAAAGAGGTATAGGCTTTGTGTTTCAAAATTATGCTTTATTTCGTTATATGACAGTATTTGATAATATAGCTTTTGGTCTTAAAGTCCAAAAGAAGAGCAAAGCAGAAATTAAAGATAAAGTATTAGAGTTGATTAAATTAATTGGATTAGAGGGAATGGAAAAAAGATATCCTAGCCAGCTTTCAGGAGGTCAGAGACAGAGGGTGGCTTTTGCAAGAGCTTTAGCGCCAAATCCACAGCTTTTATTGCTAGATGAGCCATTTGCAGCTATTGATGCAAAAGTTAGACAAGAGCTTAGAAGCTGGCTTAAAGAAATGATTGAAAAGGTCGGTGTTACAAGTATATTTGTTACTCATGATCAGGATGAAGCTATTGAAGTAGCTGATGAGATTATAATTTCAAATCATGGAGTTATTGAGCAGAAAGGTTCGCCGCTGGAGATATACAAGAATCCATCAACGCCTTTTGTTGCACAATTTATTGGGAAATCTGTAGTAGTAGAAAATTATGAAAAGCTAAAAGGTTTTGAAGGATTAAATGCCATCAAGAAAGCTGTAATTCGTCCAGAGTTTATAAACGTAATTAAGAAAGGTGAATTTATTCAATACAACAGTGCAGTAGAAGAAGGAACAGTAGAGGAAATATCTTTTAGAGGAAGTTATCTAGAATTAAGGATAAATGTGAAAGATGTTATTTTAACAGCAACGCGTTCCCTAGAAGAAGCGCCTGTTGAAAAGGGAGAAAAAGTAAAGGTCTTGATTTACCGTTTATATGTATTTGATGAAAATAGAGCCTATGCACTTGAAAATTCAGCAATTAAAGATAATAATTCTGTATTTATTTAATAAATATTGACCTTAGAAAAAGGAGATATGTATGAATAAGAAAGTTGAAGTAAAACAATTAGAAACAGACGTGTTGATAATTGGTGGAGGTACAGCTGGATGCTATGCAGCTATTACTATAAGAGAGCATTCAGATGCAGCCGTATTGATTATTGAAAAAGCTAATATTAAAAGAAGTGGCTGCTTAGCAGCTGGAGTAAATGCTATTAACGCATATATAGTAAAAGGTAGAACTCCAGAAGATTATGTGGATTATGCAAAAAAGGATGCAGATAATATCGTGAGGGAAGATTTACTACTTACTATGTCACAAGGGTTGAATAAAGTGACAAAAAGGCTAGAGGATTTAGGACTTGTCATTTTAAAAGATGAAAATGGTGAGTATGTAGCTAGAGGAAATAGAAATATAAAAATTAATGGAGAAAATATAAAACCTATTTTAGCAGATGCAGTTCAAAAGCTTCCTAATGTAACAGTTATGAATAAGATTAATGTAATTGATTATATCGTAAAGGATAATAAGATATTTGGAGCATTTGCAGTTGGTGTTGAAGAAGAAATTCTTTATGAAATCAGAGCTAAAAAAGTTATATGTGCAACAGGAGGAGCAGCAGGGTTATATAAACCAAATAATCCAGGCTTTTCGAGACATAAAATGTGGTATCCTCCATTTAATACTGGAGCAGGATATGCTATGGGAATAAAAGCAGGTGCAGAAATGACTACCTTTGAAATGAGATTTATAGCATTAAGATGTAAAGATACTATAGCGCCTACAGGTACAATTGCGCAGGGAGTTGGAGCAAAGCAGGTTAATTCAAAAGGTGAAGTATATGAGACAAAGTATGGTATTACTATATCAGAGAGAGTTTATGGAACAGTAAAAGAAAATCAAGAGGGCAGAGGACCTTGTTATTTAAGAACGGAAGGTATTACATCTGCACAAGATGAAGAACTTAAGAAAGCATATTTAAATATGGCACCTAGCCAGACACTTAAATGGATAGAGGCCGGTAAAAATCCAAGCGAACAAAATGTAGAAATTGAAGGAACGGAGCCATACATAGTAGGCGGACATACTGCGAGCGGGTACTGGGTAGATACTAAGCGTGAAACAACAATTAATGGACTTTTTGCAGCAGGAGATGTTGCTGGCGGATGTCCCCAAAAATATGTAACAGGTGCATTAGTAGAAGGTGAGATTGCAGCAAAAGCAGTTGTAGAAGCAATAAATAATAATGAGAATAATAATACTTTATCAAGAAGTGAAGAAGATTTCCTTATAGAGATAAAGAAAGAAGAAGTTGAGAAAGTATTAAACTTCAAAAATCAGATATTCAATGTAGAACAGTTAGAAGAAGCTATGCAGAAGGTAATGGATACCTATGCAGGTGGAATTGGAAGTAACTATCAGTTTAATGAAAGGCAGTTAAAACTGGCAAGTGAGAAAATTGAACAAATTGAAAAATTAAGTGACAGTCTACATGCAGAAGATATGCATGAATTGATGTTTATATATGAGCTAAAAGAAAGACTTACAATTTGTAAATCTGTTATTGCCCATTTAAAAGCGAGAAAAGAAACTAGATGGCATAGTTTTGCAGAGAATTTGGATTATCCAGAGAAAAGTGATGAATGGCTTAAATATGTGAATTCAAAACTTGTAAATGGAGAACTTACAATTTTGTATAGAGATTTAGTAGGAAGAGGCGAAGTTTATGAGCATAGCAATTGATAAACAAAAATGCATTGGATGTAAGAAATGTCTATATGTTTGCCCAGGAAGCCTTATTAAATTAGGTGATGACGGAAAAACGTATATTAAATATCCTAGAGATTGCTGGGGATGCAGCTCCTGCATAAAAGAATGCCCTAAAAGTGCAATTTCACTATATCTAGGAGCAGATATTGGAGGAAGAGGCAGTAAGCTTACAGTTAAGCTTCAAGAGAATACAGCACATTGGAAGGTTGAAGAAAGCAATGGAACAGAGCATTCAATCAATATAAATCGTAAAGATTCCAATCAATATTAAATTTGTATAGGCAGAATAGGAGGAATTAATTATGAGTGAATTATCACATCTTGATAAGTTAGAAGCAGAAGCAATTTATATTATTCGAGAAGTAGCAGCGGAATGTGAAAAACCAGTAATGTTATATTCAATTGGTAAGGATAGCTCAGTTATGCTGCACCTGGCAATGAAGGCATTTTATCCTGAAAAACCACCATTTCCATTCATGCATATTGATACAACATGGAAGTTTAGAGAAATGATTGAATTTCGTGATAGAAAAGCAAAGGAATTAGGAATTGAAATGATTGTGCACTCAAATGAAGAGGGCATAAAGCAAGGAATCAATCCTTTTGAGCATGGTTCAGCGTATACTGACATTATGAAGACACAAGCTTTAAAACAAGGATTAACAAAGTATGGTTTTACAGCGGCTTTTGGTGGAGGACGTCGTGATGAAGAAAAGTCACGTGCAAAGGAAAGAATATTTTCCTTCCGTAATGAAGCACAGGCATGGGATCCTAAAAATCAGAGGCCAGAGATGTGGAAACTTTATAACACCAAAATAAATAAAGGTGAAAGTATGAGAGTTTTTCCTATTTCAAATTGGACTGAAAATGATATTTGGCAGTATATAAAGCGTGAAAATATTGATATTGTCCCTTTATATTTTGCAAAAGAAAGACCATGCATTTCACGTGATGGAAATATCATAATGGTAGATGATGATAGGTTAAAGCTATTACCAGGTGAGAAAATAGAACATAAAAAGATACGATTTAGAACATTGGGCTGTTATCCGTTAACAGGAGGCTTTGAATCTGATGCAATCACTTTAGATGAAATTATTGAGGAAACCCTTAGTGCTGTTTCTTCTGAGAGAACAACTAGAGTTATAGATAGCGAAGCAACAGGCAGTATGGAAAGAAGAAAAAGGGAGGGGTATTTCTAAGATGAAGAGTTTATTGAAGTTTATAACATGTGGTAGCGTAGATGACGGGAAATCTACTCTTATAGGACATATCTTATATGATGCAAAACTTTTGTATGCAGATCAGGAAAAGGCCTTAGAACTAGATAGT
>JAEZKY010000044.1 GCA_023435985.1 Bacillota bacterium
AAGTACAGAAGATACCCATAATGTTAAGGAAGAGTCTAATAATTCAAATGGAACTAAAGAGAAAGAAACATCTAAAAAATGATATTTATTTAGTGCTGTATTATATAACTGCCAATAGAATTTATATAAGATGTTGAAATTAATGTACATTTATAAAATAGTTTAAGGAATAAAATAAAGCAAAAAGCTATTTCAAAATTAAAAATATTTTGGAATAGCTATTTCTGTTGTTTGGAAAGCCTTTAAGTGGTAAAATATATGTGTTTGAATATGAAAATCAATGATAATTTTTTATGTTTAAGCAGTGGAGTGGTATTTTACTTAATTAAGATTTCTGTAAAAATCTTATGATGAAGTATACCACACAAAAATATATGAGGTGATAATTTATGAATGAGCCTGTGGTAACTGTCTTAATGTCAGTATACAATGGTGAAAAATTTCTTAAAGAGGCAATTGAAAGTATACTAAATCAGACTTTTACTGATTTTGAATTTCTAATAATAAATGATGGGTCTACAGATAATAGTGTAGAAATAATTGAGTCATATAGTGATCCACGTATAAGGCTTGTTAATAATGAGAAAAATTTAAAGTTAATTGCATCATTAAATAAAGGAATATCTCTTGCAAGAGGTAAATATATAGCTAGAATGGACTGCGATGACGTTTCTATGCCAGAAAGATTAGAAAAAGAAGTAGAGTTTTTAGAAAGTCATTTAGATTATGGGTTAGTAGGAACTTATTACACTGTTATAGATGGTGAAGGTAAAGAGCAGTATAATGTAAGTTATCCATCAAGCAATGAGTTAATTAAATTATTTTTATCACTAAATTGTCCGTTAGCTCATGGGAGTATAATGGGAAAAATTGAATTGTTTAAGCAAAATTTATATGGAAGCAAAGAATCATATGCAGTTGAGGATTATGAATTATGGACGAGAATGGCTAAGATGACTAAAATTCACAATATCCCAGAATACTTATTTAGATATAGAATATACGGGGAAAGTTTTTCTGATTCAAAAACTCAATTAATGTATAATCAAACATTAGAGCTTAGCAAGAAACAATATATTAGTAATAAAAAAGAATATAAAGAGTTAATAAAAAAACAGATCCTAAGCGATTTATATAAGCAGGAAAAAAAAGAAACTGTTGAGTACATAAATAAATGGATATTGAGTTTTGCAAAGAGATTTTTATATGTACATGAATTTGGATATGCCTTAAAATTATATATTAAACATGTAAAAGCCAACAAACTTAACTAGTTATGAATTACAAGTTATGAGTTATGAGGTGAGGAAGAAAAGCCTATAGGCTTTTCTGTCTAATATAGAGGGCGTAGAATTATAATTGATATTTATGGTAATAATCTTAAAAGTATCTTAGCTTATGCAACTTTGGAAGCGTTTATATGAAGTATAATGTAAGAAATTATTTATATAAATATAAAATATATAAGCTATATAAGTTGCGATAATGAAACTACATTACTATTGCTTACATTAATGCTAAAACGAAATATGTAATGTAAATTCTTTAATGCAACTTATACAGAAAAGGATATGATTAAAGATTTTATATTAAGCAGGATAATTTTATATAAGCTAGATATAGCAGAGAAAGACTATAGTAAAAAAATTTAAATAAGCTAATAGCGAATTTAAAATATTTTAAGTAAAGAATAAATTTAGAAAATGTTAACCTATCAGCAGTGGAAAAGTAGGAGAGGAAAACAAGCAATGAAGGATAATAACTATACATATAATAAGGATGATTATGAAGATTTAGGATTAAGAGATGCTCAAACTATCATGGTTGCGATTTTGAAAAATGTTCATGATTTGTGTGAAAGGCATGGATTAAGATACTTCTTAGATGCAGGAACATTAATTGGGGCTGTTAGACATAAAGGATTTATCCCATGGGATGATGATATTGATATTGGAATGCCAAGGGAAGATTTTAAAAAATTTTTGGAAATAGCTAAAAGAGAACTTCCTGAATATTTATTCTTGCAAACCTTTGAAACAGATGAATATTATGATGTATATCCTGTTCCATGTAAAGTTAGGTATAATGATACAATATTCCTAGAAGAAGGAGCAAATGAAAATTATAAAATGCATAATGGAATTTTTATAGATGTATTTCCTTATGATAGTTTACCCAAGTATAATTTTATATATAAAATACAACGTACACTTAGCTATAACATATTGAAAAGCTTTAAAAGACTTAGGGATAAGCCTGACAAGTTAAGTTTTAAAAATAAAGTGACTTTTTCATTTTACAAATTAGTTGTGACTATGTTTCCAAATGAAAGAAGATTGAAATTTTTTGATTTTTTAGTAAAATGGAATGATTCAAATTCAGAGTATATGGGCTATGGAGTTGATACTTATTGGAGTGAGTATATTTATAAAAAGGCGGATTATTTTGAATTAATTAAGTTAGAATTTGAAGGAGAGCATTTTTACGCTCCTAAGAATTATGATGCCGTATTAACTCAATTATACGGAGATTATATGACTATGCCAAAAAAAGAGGATCGTGTATGGCATGCAAAGGAAATTAAAAAATTAAAAGTAAATAATTAGTTCTTTAGTTTTATGTGCCAAAAATATGAAATTTTACTTAAGAAAAATGACTAAATATTGCATATCGTAAGCAATATTAGTATAATTCAAGAAGAAAGAATGAATTGCAAAGGTAGTGAATAATATTGATAAATGTATCTATAATTACTCCAGTTTATAATGTAGAGAGATGCATTGAGAAAACAATAAATTCTATCATAAATCAGAGTTCTAATAATTTTGAACTTTTGCTTATAGATGATGGTTCAAAAGACAAGAGCATTGAAATAGCAGAAAAGTTACTTATAAACTCAGATGTAAATTATAGAATAATAAAACAGGAAAATAGTGGAGTTAGTGCTGCGAGAAATAAAGGAATATCTGAAGCAAAAGGTGAATATGTGTGCTTTCTAGATTCTGATGATTATATTCATGAAGATTATATAAAACTAATGTATGAAAAAGCAGCAGAATTTAAGTATGATTTAGTTTTTTGTGATTATATTCAAGTAGATTCAAAAGATAATGTATTAGTTCCAAGTACAACTAAATTTTTAGAGCATGATATAAGCGGAAGAGAAGGTGCATTAAAACAGTTGAATTGTGATATAACAATTGGAATGGGTAGTGCATTATATAAAACTTCTATAATAAAGGAAAATAAAATATTTTTTGATAGCAATAGAAAATATGCTGAAGATGTTGTGTTTACAGTTAAATCATTACTTAAAATGAAAAAGATAATATCCCTAAATAAAGCTTTGATGTTTTATGTTAGATGGGATTTATCAGTTACTAATTCAGTATCCTTAAGACATCTTGATTGTTATTATTCTTATGTTGATTTATTGCAATACCTCGATTCACAGGGGGATTTTAAAGAAATAAGGAAGTTTCTTATAGAATATAAAATTCCATATGCAGTAAGTCATATTTTTTCTATGTTATCAAAAGATAGGCAATTTCATGGAGAGCTTCATGAATTTTTAAACAAAGAACATGTTAAAAATTATTTAAAATCCTATAAAGTACAGAAAATTAATAAAAATTATATTAGATATTTAATTCAATGTAAAGGAATATTATATTTTCCTAATATTTTATTGAAGGTTTTGGGGCGTATAAAATAAAATAACAAGTCCAGAGTATATGAGGTGCATTTTTCATCAGACAAAAAGATATGTTTCTCTATATAGCAAACTATTAGGTAAGCATATTGCTTTAAGAATAATGAAAAATAGACTAACAGATTAGCTTGTTATTTTTTGAGTATGGCCTGGCAATAGAGTTTAAGATTTTAGTAAAAATCTTTCCAGATTGGAGGAAAGTCAAATTGAGAAGTTGGAAAACATTAATAATTATGATAATTGATATGTTTATGGTTAATATGGCGTACCTTTTTGCCATAAATATAACGAATAGTGGTGACTTTACAGAAATAGCAAAGATATATAGCCATGATTGTATAGTATTGAGTCTTTTTTACTTGGTATGTTTCTACTTATTCAAAATGTATGAAAGTTTATGGCATTTAACTGGTACAGACGAGTTCTTATTAGGCGTTGGGGGGAATATTTTAGCTGGTATAATATCTATTGGATATACTAGAATCTTTGGTTCTACAATTCCTCTTAACGTTTCCGTTGTCGGAATACTTTTAAGCATTTTCTTTGTACTTGGATATAGAATACTTTATAGGGTTTATAGAAGAACACTTTTGTACATACCGTTTAAGTATTCATCTGATCAGAGAAGGGTAATGATAGTTGGGGCAGGTTCTGCTGGAACTATGATTATTAATGAAATGATGGCAAGAAGAGAACTTAAATATAATCCAATAGTTCTTATAGATGATGATAAAAGTAAGCTTGGCAAAAGAATATCAGGAGTAAAAATTGAAGGAAACAGATATGATATACCTTATATAGTAGGAGAGCAGGAGATTGATTTAATCGTAATTGCTATTCCGTCATTAGATGCAAAGAATAAAGCGGAAATAATAGATATTTGTAAAAATACTAATTGTAAGTTGCAGATAATACCAGGAATGTATGAGATATTAAGTGGAGATGCTACAGTTAGCAGGATTAAAGATGTAGATTTAGAAGATTTACTGGGGAGAGACCCCATACAATTGGATAACCAGGGAATATCTCACTACATTGAAGGAAAAACAATATTAGTTACTGGCGGCGGTGGTTCAATAGGTTCAGAACTCTGCAGGCAGATAGCTATGTATAATCCTAAGAGACTTATTATATTTGATATCTATGAGAATAATGCATATGATATTCAAAATGAACTTAAGGAAGATTTTCCAGATATGAACCTTACAGTATTAATAGGTTCAGTTAGAGATAAAAAGAGAATTCATGAAGTGTTTACTAGATATAAGATAAATGTTGTATTCCATGCAGCTGCTCATAAGCATGTTCCATTAATGGAAGACAGCCCTAAGGAAGCAATTAAAAATAATGTTTTTGGAACATTAAATCTAGCTCAGGAAGCAAGTGCAGCAAATGTAGAAAGGTTTGTTATGATTTCCACAGACAAAGCTGTTAACCCAACAAATATAATGGGAGCAACTAAGAGATTGTGCGAAATGATTATTCAAGCAATGGATAAGCAGTCTAAAACAGAGTTCGTTGCCGTTAGATTTGGTAATGTACTTGGAAGTAATGGATCAGTTATACCAATTTTCAAGAGACAAATTGCTCATGGAGGCCCTGTAACAGTAACTCATAAGAAGATTATCAGATATTTTATGCTGATTCCAGAAGCATCTCAATTGGTACTTCAGGCAGGAGCTTTTGCTAAAGGTGGAGAAGTCTTTGTCTTAGATATGGGGAAACCAGTTAAGATTTATGATTTAGCATGTGATTTAATTAAGCTTTCAGGTCTTGAACCTAACAGAGATATAAAGATCGTGTTTACAGGGCTCAGACCGGGTGAAAAATTATATGAAGAGCTTTTGATGAGTGAAGAAGGTTTAGAAAATACTGTTCATAATAAGATATATGTTGGAAAACCTACTTTTGAGAATATGGATACTTTAAAGGAGAAGCTTGAACAACTACAAAATTTATTAGAACTTAATGATATAGGAGAAATAAAGCACCAAATGCAGAAAATTGTTCCAACCTATCATTATAAAAATGAAGATGAAGTGGCTGCAGAAAATGCAGATAAGGAGTAGTTATGACTAGAGAGAATGTAATGAGAAGCATATTATTATTAATTATATTTGCTATTAGCGGTTTTTTAGGAGTAGCAAGTGGAAATTATCTAATAGCTGGAATGTATATATTGACCGTATTGATAGCAGTAATTTTTGTGGTCAGAGATAAAGGTTTATACAATGTGTTATATGGAGTACTTTTAGTATCTGCATTTTATGATTATTCACTATATGTTCCAGGAAGAGAAAATGTATATATGTTTCATATAGTTTTAGGCATATTTACGCTTGTATCATTATATAAGGCATTCAAAGACAGAGACGTTTTCGAAAATATAGACAAAAAGATTTTAGTCATATATGCGATTTGGTTTATTTATGCTTGTATTAGTATACTATGGGCATTAAATAGAAGTTTATCTGTTAAGTATATAGCCATATACTTGATGATGTTTGCATTTATCGTTGATATGATGATTTATAATGTAAACAAAGAAAGAATTAACAGGACTATAAACTTATTGTTATTCTTAATTTCTTTAATAATAATCATTGGTTTTACAGAAGTACTTTTAGGACAACAGTTGCCAATTAAACATTATATTGATGGCTTTAGAGACAGTTTACCAGAATGGCAGATTAATACTATAGCAGCTAGACCAATGGCTTTTTCGTTTAATACAAATAATTTAACAGCAACCTTAGCAATCTTATCACCACTTTGTATGTTTGCTATTTATAAATTTGAAAATATGCTGGCTAAGATTTGGTTTACAATAGCATCTTGTGCAGCCTTTTCGTTAGTTGTTATAACTACGTCAAGAACAGGTTTCTTTGCATTTTTATTTGGATTTGCAGTCTTTATAATTTATACAATAATTAATATTAAGAATTTAGGAATAAGGCAAGTAATTTTTCCATTAATATTAATAGGTGGTTTTGTTTTAGCTTTCAACTATAGTATTTTACTTATGCATATAAAACCATCAGCAATTGAACCTGGAGGAACGAGTTTAACAGGAAAATTGCATTCATTAGAAGACTTTACAGCAGGAGAAGTATCAGAGGAAGGTTCTACATTGCATAGAATGGAGATTATAAAAACTGTATTAAATGGAATTATAAAAGATAAGCAGTATCAAGGATATAGCGTAGGTAATGTTGAACAATTATTAAAAGATAGAGGAAATACAGGATCTGTATATAGTCCACATGCTTATCCAATAGAAATTTTAGGTGATTTTGGAATACCAGGTATAGTATTATATGGAGTATATTATTTATATCTTCTTATAAGCAATTTAATTATTGGAATAAAGAAAAGAAGTATTATGTGTTTTGCAGCGGCTGCAGGTTTAATAGCTTTTGCACCAGCCAGCTTTGGTCCAAGTTCAATAACATATGTATTTTCATATTGGATACTTATTGGATTTGCAGTAGCATGTATACAAGTCTATAAAAGAGAAAATAACGGGTATAGATCATCGAATGGAATTAAGGAATACAGACTGATATAGTATTTATTGGTATGTGCTTTGTTAAAAATAAAAGAATAGTCTTAATCACATAAAGAAAATAGAGACCAAACATTATCTCATGAGTTTTATGAAATTTAATTTATGATTAACTCCTAAGGATATATGTTTGGTTCTCTTTATTTAATAAATATATTAATAATCAATTATGGTATTATTCCGTCACAGAATAGTTGTAGTTACTAGAACTGTTATTATCCCAAGTACTTGAATTATCTTTAAAACACATATTAAGAATATAACTGCCAGATGGTAATGTTACAGTAGATGCCCATATTCCATCTGATTGTTTAGTCATTGTTGCATCTGCAGGAGAAGTAAAGTTGTTATATCCCCAATGTAATGTCATAGAAGTAGCGCTGGAAGCTAAACTTCCATTATAATAAACCGTAATACTTTTCCCAGCAGTTGGAGCTGGAGTTATTTGTACTGGAACAGAGCTTGAATATACAGGTAAATGCCAATCTTGACTGCTATTATTATCCCAACTGCTTCCATTAGTAAAATCGAAATCCAACTTTGTAGCTAAAGTAGGAATATTTATAGTGCCTTTCCAAAAACCGCTTGTTGAGTCTTTGATCATAGTAACATTAGTTGGGTCTGCCCAGCTGTTATATCCCCAATGAAGAGAAACGGTGCTTGAACTAGCTAGAGAACCATTATAGTATATTGTAAAACTATTGCCTTGAGTAAGAGTGCTGCTATCATAATCTACCTTATAGCCTGAAGTTGGTGAGTAAGTTGTAGTTGAGCCACCGTTATTTCCACTTGCATCTGAACTTCCATTGTAAAGTACTATAACTGAATTAGCTGGAATAGTTCCAGAAATTGTTCCATTTGAAACAGTTAATGTGCAACTTGAACTACCGTGGTTGGTGTAAGTTCCATTTGCCAAGTTGGTGGAGCAATTAATAGATGTATTTGAACCATCGTTAACAATTAAGGTACCAATAGTACCACGGTCTATTAACATAGTTTGATTATTGTTTGTCCATCTTAAATATTCATTTTTACCTATCATTGCATTGTGAAAATTATTAATTGCAATTATATCAGGGTCTTTCCATAATGAATCGCCTTCACTCCCAATTGAACTGGTAGGCCTGTCAAAAAATAAAGGAGTCGCATTTGCACGACTAGCAGCAATTGCCCAGCCCATTTTCCTTTGAGTATCTGTTAAGCCTTTACTTGTACCATCTTCATAGTTATCATGAGTTTCAACGAAATCTACAGCTTTATCGGAATCGATTCCATTGAAAGTTGTACCAATTGAGCTTAAATTATTAGAAGTGATTGCATTTCTAATCGCATATCCTAAATTGCTTGCGGTAATATTCATAAATGTTTCGTAGGAGGAGATATTATCTACTGTTCCATCCTGTAGGATTTCACCATATATGAATAAGTTTAATTTATTTGTTAGATTGTCTAAAACATTAGTCCAGTAATTACCAATCCAAGACTTACCAGCATCTAAGCCTATATTAGTTTCAATATGCTTAGCAGCATCAAAGCGGAAACCATCAGCTCCATCTGCTATGCATTGATTTAAAAAGGTAATTGCTTTGCTTTGGACTTCAGAATTTTGGGTATTTAAGTCTGGCATGCCAATTCCTTTTTGTGTAATAGAATACCTATCACTCCAATTAGTACATTGTCCTAAATTATGATAGTAATTTGTATTTTGGAAACTAGAATCAACTGTAGAATCTAGCTCATCTGCATTTCCGTTGTTAGCCATATGATTCATTACTACATCTACAATGATTGAAATATTATATTTTTCAGCTTCAGTGCAAAGTGCTTTAAATTCTGCCTCAGTTCCAAGTTGTGCATTACCAACAGATTGGTTGGTTGGTTGATATAATAACCACCATTTGCTTGCATCTGTACTTGAATCTTTAGTTCCTTGTACAGGGGAAACCTGAATTGACTTATAGCCTGCTGTTGCAATGTTTGGTAATTCATTTTTTATTGTATTAAAAGACCAATCAAAAGCATGAAGAATAACTCCATCCTTGGTATTAGATGGTAAGATATCATCAGCATATGCTACTACTGATGATAAACAACTTATTGGTTGGATTTCTGTAATAGGCGTGATTGTTAAGCCTAAAAATAAAACAACAGCAGTTAAGCTTGATATTAACTTTTTTTTCATTTACATACACACTCCTTATAAAATGATAGAAATTATTATTCAAACGTTTGCATAATATAGAAACATTTTCCTTTATATTATGCTTATACTTTTGAATAAACTTCTCCTTAATGTAAATATTTTTGTGTCAATATCGCCTCCTTTAATTAAATTTTTATATTTACTTTATTGAGATATTTTAAGGCTTTAAGAAAGACATAGTTATAATTTATGTTAATAAGCAGCTTAAAATATACTCGTGCAAATTGTTATATTCTCAAATTTCAAGTTATTATTTAAGAATATAAATATAAGTGCATTAAAAGCTTTTTGATTTTATTACTATGATTATAGTCTGAGGAATAGTTTGAATAAGAAATGATTTAATTAAACGTATTTTACTAAAATTATTATAAATAATTATTATCTAACAAAATATTTAATGAAAATAGGGTATAATAAAAAATATCTTGCAACCGTTTGCACTAATTGGAAAAAACTAACTTTTATATATTATAACATATATAACATAATATTCAAGAATATTTTTGCACATTTATAAAATAAGAAATATATAATCAATAAAACATAAATGACTTAAAAATATTACGATAAAAAACGAATTAAGTAACATTAGTTATTTAATTCGTTTTTTAAAAAATTATTTTCTTGTACTATTTAAATAGTCTTTGAGTATTTGTGTAATCACTGAAGAAGTATCTCCATTTCCGAAAACAGAAGCAGGAGTACCAGTTGGATTAAACTTTTCTAATGCATCCATGATTTTATTAGAATCACTGCCAACTATAACGTTCCAGCCATTGTTTACTGTTTCTACCCATTCAGTTTCATCTCTCATAGTTATGCATGGTTTCTTTAAGAAATAAGCTTCTTTTTGAACTCCGCCGCTATCTGTAACTATTTTTTGAGAATTTCCTTGTAAAGAAAGCATATCTAGATAGCCAACAGGTTCTATAATTCTAATATTGTCTCCAATATGAAGATTATATTCCTCAATGAATTTCTTTGTTCTTGGATGAAGAGGAAGTATTATTCTATTTCCAGAATTGCTTAAAGCACTAATGATTGAAGTTAATCTTTCTATGCTGTTCGTATTTTCTGCACGATGTATTGTTGAAAGAATATAGCTATTTGGTGCTAAATCTAATTTTTCAAGTATTTTTGATACTTCTTTAGCTCTTTCCTTAAAAAGATTTACAGCATCATACATAACATCTCCAACATTATGAACGCCTTTTGTAATATCTTCATTTTTAAGGTTATTTACGGCTGTTAATGTTGGTGTGAAAAGCAAATCAGATATATGATCTGTTAATATTCTATTTTGTTCTTCAGGCATTGCTTTATTAAAACTTCTAAGACCAGCCTCTACATGAGCAACTGGTATTAATAATTTGCTGGCACACAAGCTTCCAGCAAGCGTTGAATTTGTATCTCCATAAACTAAAACCATATCAGGTTTTTCTTTTAAGTATATTTCCTCAAGGGCTATCAACATGCTACCAGTCTGATGACCATGATTTGATGAACCAATACTTAAGTTATAATCAGGTTTTGGAATTCCAAGCTCCTCAAAAAATATATCAGACATATTATTATCATAATGTTGCCCAGTATGTACTAAAATTTCACTATTTCCATTTCTTCTAATTTTATTTGATACTGTTGCAGCTTTTATAAACTGTGGCCTAGCACCTATAACGGTTAGTACTTTCATGTACTATTCCTCCTTAAAATTCAAATCTAAATCCATTTTAGCACAGATTTCATCAGGGATACAATAAATCAATAATTTTTATTGATTTATTCATAATCCAATTTAATTATTTTAATAGGGATTTATTATTGTTCACAGTAAATACTCTATATGATTTTTAATGTACTATAAATATATGCAGTTACGGAATATTATACAGATTGGAAAACTCATATCAAGTTTGTCGTTAAATGGATAAGTTCAACTAGCAAAATCATAGATGTATTTATTTTATAGAACAAAGTTATAAGAACCTCTAGTTAATCTTTTGGACATAACTATGGTTTTCTTTTTAAAGGAAACTCGACTCACGTTCGTTCGCTGAGCAAGTTCGAGAGGCAAAATCGTAGATTTTGACTCTCACTTGTGTTATAATCTATAAGGTTAATTAGCATTATATTGTAAAAAAAGGAGTAAATTAAGATGAATATCTTACTTATAAATCACTATGCAGGGTCTGATTATCATGGAATGGAGTTTAGACCTTATTATATGGGAAGAGAATGGGCTAATATGGGACATAATGTGACTATACTTGCTGCTGAGTTTTCTCATTTAAGAAAGAAAAATCCTAAGATACAAGAAGATTTTCAAGAAGAAATCATTGATGGAATTACATATGTATGGGTTAAAACACCTGAATATCATGGAAATGGCGTTGGAAGAATAAAAAATATAGCAGCGTTTATGTATAAATTAAGAATGAATTATAAAAAAGTTTCAGATAAATATAAGCCGGATGCAGTCATAGCATCTTCTACTTACCCTTTAGATATATATCCGGCACATAGAATTGCTAAAAGAGCTAAGGGAAAGGTTTTCTTTGAAATACATGATTTATGGCCATTGACACCTATGGAAATAGGGGGATACTCTAAAAATAATCCAGCCATAGTATTGCTTCAAAGGGCAGAAGACTTTGCTTTTAAAAACAGCGATAAAATAATTTCAATTTTACCGAATGCAGATAGACACATTAAAGATAGAGGATTTAATACAAGTAATTATGTTCATGTTCCTAATGGAATTATTGTGGGAGAAAAGAAAAATGCTCCTATGGAAAAGACAATTGAGAGATTGAAAGAATTAAAAGAAGAAGGCTATTTTTTAGTAGGATATACAGGTAATCACTCTCCAGCAAATGTATTAGATACACTTATTGATGCAGCTAAAAAGACAACAGATGAAAAAATAAAGTATGTGCTAGTTGGAAATGGAAATGTAAAAGATCAATTGATTCAATATGCAAAGACAAATAATGTAACTAATATAGAATTTTTAGATCCAGTGCTAAAAGACAATATGGATAATGTACTACAATTATTAGACATATGTTATATAGGGTTAAAAAAGCAAAACCTATTTAACTATGGTGTAAGTCCTAATAAATTATTTGACTATATGATGGCAGCAAGACCAGTAATATATGCAGTGGAGGCTTCAAATGATCCTGTAAAAGACTCAAGTTGTGGCATCACAGTACCAGCTGAAAATCCACAAGCTATAGTAGATGCTGTTATAAAAATAAAGAGTTTAAGTGAAGAAGAAAAAAATAAATTAGGTCAAAATGGAAAAGATTATGTGCTGGAAAATCATACTTATCATGGACTTGCAGAAAAATTCTTGGATGCATTAAAATAAATAGAGAAAAATATGAGTCAAGTTTCTGAATAACTTAAAAATTTATGAAGAAATGCAAATTATGAAGTTAAGTATATTAAATTGTTGTAAAATAATTAATATATGGTAATATGATTTGAAATAATTTTTAGGAGTAGATATATGAATAAGTTTAATAAAGCAGTTAAAAGAATTTTTGATTTTATATGCTCTACTTTGGGATTAATTATATTAAGCCCATTTTTGATTATAATCGCAATTAGAATAAAAACAGATTCTGATGGACCAGTATTTTTTAGACAGATAAGAGTTGGTGAAAAGAATAAGGAATTTGAAATTCTTAAGTTTAGAACTATGGTCGTAGATGCTGAAAAATTAGGAAGACAGATTACAGTAGGAAATGATAGCAGGATTACTAAAATAGGAGCATTTTTAAGAAAATATAAATTAGATGAATTACCACAGTTAATAAATGTATTTAAAGGCGATATGAGTCTAGTAGGACCAAGACCAGAAGTGCCAAGATATGTTAAACTATATAATGATAAGCAAAAAAAAGTATTACAAGTTAAGCCTGGAATAACTGATTTGGCATCTATTAGATATAGGGATGAAAATGAATTGCTCGGAGAAGCAGAAAATCCAGACGAATTTTATATAAATACAATAATGCCTGATAAGCTGGCATTAAATTTAGAATATATTGATAGAAATAATGTTTTCATTGATATTTACATAATACTTAAGACAATAATAAAATGCATTTAATTCAGTTGACAATTGTTTAAGAATATAATGGGAGAAGGTAAAAATATTATGAAAAAGTTAAGATTTGCAATTATTGGTTGTGGAAGAATTTCTTATAAGCATGTTGAAGCTTTAGCAAAAAATAACGAAGAAGCAGAATTAGTTGCAACTTGTGATGTTATTTTAGAAAAAGCTGAAGCAAAGAAAAAAGAATATATTGAAAAGACTGGAGCATCAGAAGAATCTGTTCATGCATATACAGATTATAAGGAAATGTTAGAAAAAGAAGACATAGATGTAGTTACAATAGCTACAGAAAGCGGATATCATGCAGAAATTGCTATTTATTCAATGAAAAAAGGAGCAAGTGCATTAGTTGAAAAGCCAATGGCTATGTCTATTGAAGATGCTAATGAAATGATTAAGATTGCAAAAGAAAACGATGTTAAACTTGGAGTTTGCCATCAAAATAGATTTAATAAACCAATACAAAAATTAAGAGAAGCAGTAGAAGATAATAAATTTGGAAGATTGATTAATGGTACAGCAAGAATACTTTGGAACAGGAATATGGGTTACTATGAACAAGCACCTTGGAGAGGAACATGGGCTTTAGATGGTGGTACACTTATGAATCAATGTATACATAATATTGATTTACTTCAA
This sequence comes from Bacillota bacterium, assembly GCA_023435985.1. Classification (GTDB taxonomy): domain Bacteria; phylum Bacillota; class Clostridia; order Clostridiales; family Clostridiaceae; genus Clostridium. The sequence goes on from JAEZKY010000044.1 coordinate 14,249, forward strand.
TGGATGATGGGCGGAGAAATTGAAAGGGTATACGCAGAATGTGATACATACTTAAGAGATATTGAAGCAGAAGATTTTGGAGCTATAGTAATAAGGTTTAAGAATGGAGCCATTGGGATAGTTGAAGGTTCAGCATGCGTATATCCAAAAAACCTTGAAGAAACTTTAAGTATATTTGGAGAAACTGGAGCAGTATCTATTGGCGGGCTTGCGGTTAATGAACTTGAAACTTGGAGATTTGAAGGCGAAGATGAAGACGCTATTAAGAAATCAGTAAATGTTAAAATAGACAACGTATATGGTGAAGGGCACACACCTTTATTTAAAGATGTAATTGATGCTATAAATACTAATAGAAATCCATTAGTATCTGGAGAAGAAGGTAAAAAGGCAATGTCGATAATACTTGCGGCATATAAGTCAAGAAAGACAGGAATGCCGGTACAATTTCCATTAAAAGATTTTAAAACATTAGATATGAAAGATACATTTAAAGGAAGAAAATAAATTATTTATACTATAAGTTAAGGATAATAAAAGCATATTAAGTAAAATATATATTTTGAAATTAAAGAATAGAAATTTTAAAAGTGAGAGGATGATAGGTCATGAAAGTAAAAAAGGCTATTATACCAGCAGCAGGACTTGGAACAAGATTTTTACCAGCAACTAAAGCTCAACCAAAGGAAATGCTTCCAGTAGTTGATAAACCAACAATTCAATATATTGTTGAAGAAGCAGTTGCTTCTGGAATTGAGGAAATTCTTATTATTACAGGTAGAAATAAGAAATCCATAGAAGATCATTTTGATAAATCAATTGAATTGGAATTAGAATTGGAGAAGTCAGGGAAAGCTGAATTGCTTGAACTCGTAAGAGGTATTTCTGATATGGTTGATATACACTATATAAGACAAAAGGAGCCTAGAGGATTAGGTCACGCAATCCATTGTGCAAAAACTTTTGTTGGAAATGAACCATTTGCAGTTTTACTAGGAGACGATGTAGTTGATAGTGAAACTCCATGCTTAAAACAATTAATAGATTGTTATAGTGAATACAAGACTACTATTTTAGGGGTTCAGACAGTAGCTAAAGAAAATGTACCTAAATACGGTATTGTAGATGGAATTCATATAGAAGACAGAGTTTATAAAGTTAAGGATCTAGTTGAAAAGCCTTCTGTTGAAGAAGCACCAAGTGATGTTGCAATACTTGGAAGATATATTATCACTCCGGAAATATTTAATATATTAGAAAACACTAAACCAGGAAAAGGCGGAGAAATTCAATTAACCGATGCTTTAAAAACTTTAATTACTAAAGAAGCTATGTATGCATATAATTTTGAAGGCAAAAGGTATGATGTTGGAGATAAGTTAGGTTTCTTACAGGCAACTATAGAGTTTGCTCTAAAGAAAGATGAATTAAGAGAAGATTTTATAAATTATTTAAATACTAAGCCTTGGGAACAAATATAGAAAATAAATGAGGTATATATATTCTTAAGGTATGCTATGAATTGAGTTAAATATAGATATCTTAATCATATATTTGACTTATATATAGAATAGTTATCTATTTCAGTTAAACTTTTGTGTGTATCTATACTAGAAATCACATACATTTTTATGAAACAGTCATTTGAAATTAAGCTGATGAAAGTTCTTAAGTAGAGAACCAAAATCTATGATTTTGTGTGAATCACTTATTCAGGGAACGAACGTGAGTCGAGTTTCCTCTAAAGCTTGTTCCATTTACTGCTTGTCACGAACTTGTTTCGGGAGCATGCAGAAATGGGTTCATGCTCACATTTAGAACTTTTCAGCGAAAATTTCATAAGTCCTGTGGAATAAAAATGTATGTGATTTGGTAAGTTACCACATAAGTTTAGGTTAAAAGTTGGATATCTATAATTTAGATTATGGAGGCCTAAATTTTATGAAAATATGCTATTTAGCAGATATTAATAGTGCACATACTCATAAATGGTTAAATTATTTTATGCATAAGGGATATGATATTCATGTTATCTCTCTTGGAAAAGGTGAATATGAAGGAGTAACAGTTCACTCATTAGATGTGCAAGATAACGTTATGAAAAGATCTTCAGACAAAAATAAATTATTAGAGTATTTAAAAAAGATAAAAAGAGTCAGAGCCTTAATTAAGGAAATTAATCCGGATATACTACATGCTCATTATGCCAGTAGTTATGGGTTATTAGGAGCTATAGCTAAGTATCATCCTTATATTATTTCAGTATGGGGAGCTGATATTTATGATTTTCCAGTTAAGTCACCTATACATAAATTTATAATAAAACATAACTTGAAAAAAGCAGATTATATTTTATCAACAAGTAATGTTATGAAAATAGAAACTCAAAAGTATACTAGAAAACCTATAGAAGTAACTCCTTTTGGCGTAGATATTAATAAATTTATTCCAGATAAAACTGACAAGGAAGAGCTTATAATTGGGACTATTAAAACTTTAGAAGAGAAATATGGAATACAATACCTAGTTAAAGCTTTTAAGGAAGTAAAAGAAAGGAATAAGGATTTAAATCTTAAACTTAGAATTGGCGGAAAAGGGAGCCAAGAGGGATATTTAAAAGAATTAACAAAAGAACTTAATATAAATGAAGATGTTAGTTTTTTAGGTTTTGTAAAGCCCAATGATGTAATTAAGGAATTTCAAAATTTTGATTTAGCAGTTTTCCCTTCAACATTAGATAGTGAAAGTTTTGGAGTTGCGGCAGTTGAAGCAGAAGCGTGTGGTACTCCTGTTGTTGTAACAGATGTTGGAGGGCTTATGGAATCAACTAAACCTAATGTAACAAGCTTAGTTGCTAAGAAAAAGTCTGTAGAAGATTTAGCAGAAAAAATTGAAATGCTGGTTAGAAATAAAGAGCTTATGAGGAGTATGGGAGATAACGCAAGAAAGTTTGTAGAAGAAAATTATAGTTTAGAAGATAATTTTAAACATGTTGATGAAATTTACAAAAGAATAACTAAAGAAGTTTAGGTATACTTTATCATATGATTTAATAAATAGATCCTAAAATGTATTGTTTACATTTTAGGATTTGTTTGTATATAGTATCTTAAATTTAATAGTAACCTTTAGATAATGTACAAATAGAATTTCTTTAAAATCAATAATGCCTGATATGCTGCTCAATTAAAAATTTTATTCCTAAAACAGCTAATGAAATCAGTAATACTGTACTTAAAACTGAATTGCCAAATTGTATAAACATGGCACAAATGAATAAAAACATAAACATACTTAACAACCATTGAATAATTCTCATTATTTTATCTCCTTGTAAAAATTAATTTTGCAATATTATTGTATCCTATAATTATAAATGAAATTCATAAAATATTAACTAAAGCGTATCCATACATTTGAAACATTAGAGTAATGCCCATATAATATTAATAAAATAATTAAAAATATAATTTTTATATTAAATAAATATTATATGGAGGAAGATTTTATGGAGAATAATAGAATATTAAACACTAAAGATATGGTTTTAACAGGATTGATGATTGCTTTAATCTGGATAGCTGGAAGTATAATCAAAATTCCTACATTTGGCGGATTTGTGCAGATGGGAGACTGCATGGTATTTTTATCAGTAGTTATATTAGGGAAAAAAAGAGGGGCAGCAGCAAGTGCAATAGGAATGTTTCTTGTAGATGCACTAGCAGGATACTATCTATGGGCGCCATTTACATTTTTAATTAAAGGAATAATGGCATATATAGCAGGAAGTATTTTAGAAAAAATGAGTGAACATAAATATTTCACAAAGCACATTATGGCGTTTGTTATTGGAGGAATTTTCATGGTGATTGGATATTTTGCTGCGGGAATAATAATAGCCGGTTTTCTAACAGACAAAGTAGGGCTTTTTCAAGGATTAGTATATTCATCTAAAGATATAATTGGAAATGTAATTCAAGTTACTACTGGAATTATAATTGCGTTGGTAATAGGAGCAGTGGTAATAAGAGCAAAAGATGCCATAATTACAAATTAGTTACGTGATTAAATTGCATTTACGTAAATCACCAATAAGCAGACTATATAGATATACAATATATAGACTAGACATGTAACTTGTAAGTGATGTTTTAATAAATTAAGCAGACCATAATAGTAACATATTATAAGTAATAAATCGAGTTTCTGAATTGAACATCTATATATTCAATTATCATATTAAATGTAGTATAATTAAAATAAGTATGAGAATGATTTATTTATCATAAAGAATTTATGGTTAAGGGATGGTGAGAATAAATGCAGGATTATGAAAAGCTATATAATTCTTTAAAAATGGAATATGAGACTTACCAAAAATTTTCTGAACAGCGTATACAAGAACTCAACCAGAAAAATGTAAAGTTAGAAAAAAGCATAGATTCTTTATCAAACATAATAGAAGTAAGTAAATACATAAATACTTATTTTAGCAGTGATAACTTAATATCGATGATTAATGATATGATACTTGGGATATTAGGCGTTACATATTCAACTATATTTTTAATAGAAAATGATGAATTAATTGTAAAAGCTAGTAATATTGAAAATATGAACATAAATCTAACGTCTAAAGAGTACATATATGTTAATAAAGGCGAAGAATTTCTAATAAATTCTGAAAAACCATTGAAGCAAACAGGGGAACATAAGGTAGATATACATTCAAGTATGGGGGCGCCAATTAAAGTAAGAGATAAATTTATAGGATACATAATTGTAGAACATAATCTTTACAAATTTATGAGCACTGAATTAAAGCTTTTTCTTAGATCAATTGCAAACCAAATCGCAATAGCAATAGAAAACTCATTATTATATAAGGAATTAGAGAAATTAAATCAAAGAGATCCACTACTTGGAATATATAACAGGAAATATTTTTTTGAGTATCTTGAAAAGAATGAGAGCAAAAAAGCAAAAGACAAATTTGCAATAATAATGATAGATATAGATGATTTCAAAAAGATAAATGATACTTATGGGCATCAATTTGGTGATAAAATATTAATGAGTACTGTTAGTGTTGTTAAAAATGGTATAGATGAAGGAGATATTTTAGCTAGATATGGTGGAGAAGAATTCATTTTATATATTTCGGGTTATGAGAATGAAGAGAAAGTTTATAAGAAAGTTGAAGCAATAAGACAGAATCTTGAAAAAGAAAAAGTGACCTTTAATGATAAATGCAAATCTGTTACAGCTAGCTTTGGAGTTTCATTTTTCCCTTTGAATGGAACAGATTTAAATGAGCTTATCAGCAAAGCTGATGATTTATTATATAAGGGCAAAAAAAGTGGAAAAAATAGAGTTGTGAGTGGGCATATATTAAAAATGTAATAATATTATTATAAAGCAAGCTTATTTAAAATAAGAGTGCTTTTTTATTCTTTAGAATTTATGATAAAGTAAAATTTTTTGATAACTTATGAAAAGCTATTTAATTAAGTTCCGTATAGAAAAAGAATAAAAATAAATTTTATTCCAGTTATAACTTGGATATTATTATCGAGCGAAGTATATTATAAAAAGTCATACTATTATTGCTAAATATCGTTGTAGTGGTAACATGTAAGGAGGCTTACATTATGGATAGTAAAAGGTTACTATCTCTTATAAAGAGAGAAGAAGGTACAAAATTAGATTTTAAGTTAAGACTAGAGCTTAATTATGAGACTGGAAAAAAAGAATTAACTAAAGATATATGTGCTATAGCCAAATCAAGAGGTGGGAGAGGATATATAATTGTTGGAGTAGAAGATAAAAGTAAAAAGATCATAGGATTACAAGAAGATGATTTATTTAAAGAAGAGCAAATCCAACAAATAATAACATCAAGATGTGAGCCTCCAATACCAATAGAAGTAGACATTATTGATATAAAAGATAAGAAAGTAGCTATAATATCCATTTATGATGGAGGACAGAAACCTTATCAAGTTAAAGAAAATGGGGCTTTTTACATAAGAAGAGGTTCTACTACAGATGTTATGAGAAAACAAGAATTAATAGCTTCCCTTGAAGAAAATTTAAGTTTAACAATTGAAACTTGCCCATTAATTAAAAGTAATATTGATATGTTGAATATGAAATTAGTTGATAGTTATTTTAATAAAAAAGGAATAGAAGTTAATGATGAAAATAGAAAGTATTTATTGCTAAGTGCAGGAATTGCTTATGAAAAGAAAGAAGTTTCGCCCCTTAGATGTACATATGGAGGACTACTTGTATTTTCAGATAAAAACTACTTATATATTCCTAATAATATGATAAAAATTATTAACAAATATAGTGCTAACGGAGAGGTGCAGATAATTCAAGGGAGTCTTTTAGCCATGATTGATGAAGCAGAGGAAAAGCTTAATAAAATTTTACCTAAGACATACCCTATACAAGCAATAGTCGAAGCTATGAAAAATGCAGTATTATATAGAGAATATTTTGATTTGAATAAAATAATAGAAATAGTTATAGATAAAAATAAAATTATAATTTCAAGCCCAGGCGAATTTATTGGAGAAAATATTAAGGGCCAGAGAACTAGCTACAATAAAAGAAACATTTGGCTTTATGAAAAATTAATAACGTTAGATGAAAAAAAGAGGTTTTTAAACAACGGAAATGGATTTAAAATTATAAAAAATGCGTTTAAAGGAAAGGGTAAAGTCAAGTTTATAAGTTCTAGAGCAGAACATAGCTTTAAGGTTATATTACCAGGAGCTTTAGCAATTAAAAGTTAATAATGTTTACCATAACTCTTATTTTTATAGACAATATTGTTACATTGAACTATATACAAGTTAATAAATAAAGATTTGAGAATTATGAATTGTTGCCAAATTCGAAGGTTGAGGATATACTATAATAAGTGATTTAAACAACGTAGTAGTATTATTAAATTAAAAAATAACTTTAAAGTTAAAATTATTTTTTATTGATAATTTATTTTAAATAAGAAGATTTTTAGGAGGTACTATTATAATGGCAAGCGTATTAGATGAGCTATTAGAAAGAGGATACATAAAACAATTTACTCATGAAGAAGAAACAAGAAAGTTATTAGAAAATGAGAAAGTAACTTTTTATATAGGTTTTGATCCAACAGCAGATAGTTTGCATGTAGGTCATTTTATAGCTATGATGTTTATGGCTCATATGCAAAGAGCAGGACACAGACCAATAGCTCTAATTGGTGGCGGAACGGCTATGGTTGGAGATCCAAGTGGTAAGACTGATATGAGAAAAATGCTTACAAAAGATGACATTCAGCATAATGTTGAATGTATTAAAAAGCAAATGGAAAGATTTATAGATTTTTCTGATGGTAAGGCAATACTCGCAAATAATGCAGATTGGTTATTAAATCTTAATTATGTTGATTTTTTAAGAGAAGTTGGAGTTCACTTTTCAGTAAATAGAATGTTAACAGCAGAATGTTTTAAACAAAGATTAGAAAAGGGATTATCTTTCTTAGAGTTTAATTATATGTTAATGCAGGGATATGATTTTTATGAATTAAATCAAAAGTATAATTGTAAAATGCAGCTTGGAGGAGATGACCAATGGTCTAATATGATAGCTGGAGTTGAACTTGTAAGAAGAAAAGCACAAGGTGAAGCTATGGCTATGACTTGTACTTTATTAACTAACAGCCAAGGACAAAAGATGGGAAAGACTGTTGGTGGAGCATTGTGGCTTGATCCAGAAAAAACTTCACCATATGATTTCTATCAATATTGGAGAAATGTAGATGATGCAGACGTTGAAAAATGCTTAGCTTTATTAACTTTTGTACCTATGGATGAAGTAAGAAGACTTGGAAGTTTAGAAGGCGCTGAAATAAATGATGCCAAGAAAGTCCTTGCATATGAAATAACTAAGCTTGTTCATGGTGAAGAAGAAGCTAAAAAAGCAGAAGAAGCTGCTGCAGCTTTATTTGCAGGTGGAGCTGATATGTCAAATGTACCAACTGTGACAATAACTAAAGATGAAATCGGATTGCCAATTTTAGATATTATGGCAAGTACTAAAATTGTTCCATCTAAAAAGGAAGGCAGAAGATTAATTGAACAAGGTGGACTATCTATCAATGGAGTTAAGGTTGAAGATGTAACTAGAACTTTAAATGAAGAAGATTTCCAAGATGGTTCAGCTTTAATTAAAAGAGGAAAGAAAAATTATAATAAGATAGAAGTAAAATAAGAAAAGCATTTTTTAAGCTACCTATATATTTTCTAATATATAGGTAGCTTATTTTAATAGGATAAAAATTTAATGTCTTTTATTTAAAGTGCCTATGTGTATTACATATCAAAATTTGTATAGTTAGGTAGTGCGAACTTAAAAGTTTGAATTAATAAATTAGTTCAAAGTCATATAAGCATCAAACCTTGAATTTTAAAATATGCTTGCACATAATAATTTATTTCAGTACACATAATACAAAAGAAAGATGGATACATAAAAATCTCATCTTTTTGTACAACAAATTAGATGAAAAGGAGTGATGCAATTATGAAAAGTAAACCAGATGATAGAACGGATAATGTGGACAGAATTCAATATAATATTGATAAAACTATTTTAAATTGCGAACTTGCAGATGAAATGATTGCTAAAACAGATGACTCTAAGATGAAGCAGATTCTAGAAGAAAAGAATGAAAGAAGAGGTGAAGCTCTTCAAGCCATGAGAAAAGAAATTAAAGATGAAGCATTAGATAAGGAAAATGGGTATAGATAAAAGACTATTTTAGAATTATTTATTAGCATTTAACAAGATAGAAAGTATCACAAGACAGTGATACTTTTTATTTTGTTAAATAAAGTTTAGTATTGCAATAATATGGGAATATTAAAAATAAAATATATGCTATGGAGGTAAAAATGAGTCATAAATTATTAATAATAAATCCAGGTTCTACGTCAACTAAAATATCTGTCTATGAAGGTGAAAAAGAAATATTTGGAGAGACTATAAGGCATTCTTTAGAAGAAATAGGTAAATACAAACATATATTAGATCAAAAAGATTTTCGAACAGAAATTATATTGAAAATATTAAAGGATAATAGTATGAATATAAAAGAATTAGATGCAGTAGTTGGAAGAGGAGGGCTTTTAAAGCCGATACTTAGTGGAACATACAATGTGAATGATAAAATGTTACAAGATTTAAAAAATAGTGTACAAGGAGAGCATGCATCTAATCTTGGAGCCATAATAGCAAGGGAGATTGCTGAATCCATTGGAAAACAAGCTTATATAGTAGATCCTGTTGTTGTGGATGAAATGGAAGAGATAGCAAGACTATCAGGTATTCCAGAATTGCCTAGAAAAAGCATTTTTCATGCCTTAAATCAAAAGGCTGTGGTTAAGAAATATGCAAGAGAAAATTCTAGAAATTATGAAGAGATAAGTGTTATAGTAGCTCATATGGGAGGCGGAGTTTCTGTAGGAGCACATAAAAATGGAAAGATAGTTGATGTTAATAATGCTCTTGACGGGGATGGAGCTTTTTCACCAGAAAGAAGTGGCGGTGTTCCAGCAGGTGATTTAGCAAGAATGTGTTTTAGTGGAAAATATACATTAGAAGAAGTCTTGAAGAAAATCACAGGAAAGGGAGGTTTTGTAGCTTATCTTAATACAAATGATGCAAGAGTTGTAGAAAATGCTGCTTTAGAAGGTGAACCTAAAGCAAAACTTGTTCATGATGCTATGGGATACCAGGTTGCGAAGGAAATAGGGGCAGCGGCAGCAGTTCTTAATGGGAAGGTAGATGCTATAATTTTAACAGGAGGAATGGCATATGGGAAACCAATGGTGAACCTTATAAAAGAAAAAGTGGCATTTATAGCGCCTATAGTAGTTTATCCTGGTGAAGATGAAATGCTTGCATTAGCTCAAGGGGTAATTAGGGTGCTGAATGGAGAAGAAACCGTTAAAGAATATAAATAGGCTATTAAATAAATTGCTATATTAGAGCTGATAATTTATCCTGTATATAAAGGTTAAATATATTGTGAAATAAAATATAAGTAGAATGAAGAAAAATTACAAAATTCCAAAAGGAATTTCTATAATATTAAGTGAAATTAACTATGAATTTAGTTAATTTATATACTAGTTATACGATAAGTATATTATAGAAGTAGTGAACACAAGTATTAATTAGCGGGGGAGAAATAATATGCCAGGAGTTTGGAATGTAAATAATGGATACAATATAAACACAAAAAAAGTTTCTAGTAAGTTAACTTTTGAAGTTGGAGAGCGCTTTACAGGGCGAGTAGTCGAAAGGGAAAGTGGAAAGGATGTTACAGTAAAGCTTGCAGATGGATGGCAATTTACTGCGGAACTTGATGGTAATGTTGATTTAGACGACCTTAAGCCAATTAAATTCCAAGTGGATGGGTTTGAAAATGGAAAATTAAAATTAAAATTAGTACAAGATTCTACAAGTGAAGGAACAACTGGAGATGAAAATTTTCAGGATGTTATTGAAAAAGAAGGACTATCAAAAGAAGATATTGATATATTGAAAAGTATGGTTAAGTACAACATACCATTAACCCGGGATAATATTAGTGAAATTAGGGGCTTAATCCAATTTAATGAAAAAATGAGCGCTAATCCAAAAGAGTTAGATGCATTTATTCAGACATATTTGCAAGGCAAAGGGATATCGGCTGACAGTTCAGAAGGTCAAGCAATTAAAGAACTATTGACTAAATTTTTAAATGAATATAAAAATATGACTTCAGATGATATACTTACATTTATAGAAAATAAGCTGGATTTCTCCGAAGAAAGCATAAATAGCTTTAATAAATTATTTAAAGGAAATTCTTCAATTGAAGAGATTATCCAGAAAATAAGTGATTCGTTAAATTCTATTGAGAATGGAGAAAGTACTTCAAATAACAATGTTTCTCAAGCTCCTGTTGATGAAAAACTGATAAATAAAGAACTAGAATTAAATAAGAATATTTCAGATAAAACTACGGCACTTTTATCTAAAACTTACAATGAAAATGACCCGTTAGCTAAGAAAATAAATGTATTGGATGTATTGAAAACACTAGTAGGAAGCGAAGATAGTGAACTTAATATAATTCAAAAAAATGCTGGACAGGAAAGCGATGTTTCTAATATTCAAAAAATGAATCTTCCTGCATCATTAGTAGAGAAATTAGATAATCCAGATATAGTAAAATTGATAAAAGACACTGTTGGAGATGATCTAGCAGCTAATAATGCTCCTAAAACTCAAGCAGAACGTCTTGTTGAATCCGCAAATAAGAGTAAGTTAGAAGAATTATTAAGTAACATAGACGGAAAGGAAGTTAAGCTTACAGACAGCGAATTTAAAGCATTTAGTGAGTTATTAAATATCAAGTCTAAAGGAGAAGAAGTTGTCAAAGAAAATGTATATAGAGATTTTAATAATGGCAGTATACAACCGAAGGAAGCATCAGATGATGTAGTGAATGACACCATTTCTAGTAAGACTAATATCGGGAAAATGGATGCAGAGGATATATTATTAAAAAGCGGATTAGATAGTAAGGAATTAATAAAAGGTGAAGTAAAAGATAAAATTAATAATATACGGGATATAGTTAAAAATATAATAACTCAAACAGAAATAAAAGAAGACGGTTATGAAAAAGTAATGAACTTAATAAAAAATAATATTAATGATATAAAAGTGTTTAATTCTGTTAGTAATGAGTATTATTATTTGAATGTTCCTATAACTGCTAATTTTCAAGAGTATCCTTGTAAATTTATAATAAAAGATAATAGAAAAGATGGCAAAAAGATAGATAAAACTAATGCTAAAATGATTGTTAGTGTTAAGACTGCTAAATTAGGTGAAGTTGATGGTTATTTAACCATGAGAGATAATAGAATTGATGTAAACTTAAAATGTGAAAGTGATTATACATCTATTATAAATAAAAATAAATCTAAATTAGCAGATGGTTTATCAACACTTGGATTATTTGTTAACATAAGTGTATCGGCTAAAGATAGGCCTGTAGATATAGTGAATTGCAGAAATTTCTTTAATGATTTAACTATCTCTACTATTGATATTAAGGTATAATATAAATAAATCAAAACTTGATTTATTTATTGTAAATTTTAGTTTGTGTAAATTGGTGGAGAAATTATAAATAGTTGTGAGTGACAAGTTAATGATGAAATCTCCATAAATCGGAATTTCTAAAATATATATTTTTTGAAAAGCCTGTAGGCTTTTCTTGCTTAACTTATAAAAAAGATGAGTTCTAAGTTATAAGTCTAGTTCATATTTTAGCGAACTGGTAACTGGAGCGAAGGGAGTGTGCGAAAAAATGAATCAGAGAAAAAAAGCTGCAGCATTAAAATATGAATTTAATAGTGATGCTCCAATAGTTACAGCAGCTGGAATGGGACATATTGCAGATAAAATAATAGAGAAGGCCTCAGAAAATGAAGTGCCAATAGTGTATAATAAAGAGTTAACTGATTTATTATGCAATATAGATGTTGGAGATGAAATTCCTACGGAGCTATATGAAGCAGTAGCACATGTAATAGCTTTCATTACTGATTTAGATAAGAAAAAAATATAAACACATAAGGATGACAGAAAGGTGATAAATAAATGGCACTTTATACTATTTCAGATTTACATTTAGGCTTTAACGTTGAAAAGCCAATGGATGTTTTTGGTGATAGATGGAAAGATCATTGTGACAAAATAAAAAGGAATTGGCTTAGTAAAATAACTGAAGAAGATATGGTGCTTATAGCTGGGGATATATCTTGGTCACTAAAGGAGCAAGATAGTAAATATGATTTAGATTGGATTAATGAACTACCAGGTAAAAAGATTATTAGTAAAGGAAATCATGATTATTGGTGGGGAAGTATTTCGAAATTAAATAAAATGTATGAAAATACTAAGTTTGTTCAAAATAATTTTTATTTTTATGAGGACCATGCTATATGTGGAACTAGAGGATGGATATGCCCTAATGGAGATAAATATACTGATAAAGATGAAAAGATATATAAGAGAGAGCAAATAAGGTTAAGACTTTCTTTAGAGACAGCTAAAAGGAATAAATTCGAAAAGATTATAGTGATGCTTCATTATCCACCGACAAACGAGAAGTTTGAAGAATCTGAATTTACGAAGATAATAAAGGAATATGGAGTTAAAAAAGTCATATATGGACATTTACATGGACCTGTGTTATCAGGGAAAGTGCTAAATGGATATTTAGATGGGGTTGAATATATATTAACCTCAGCAGATTATCTTGATTTTAATCCTAAAAAGATACTTTTAGAATAAATATAAAGAAGAACTTCAATCAAATTTATTGAAGTTCTTCTTTGTTTTATGTTTATTTTAATTTTCCGAGTGAATTACTGATTTCTTTCAAAGAATTCTCCTGGCTATGCAGACCTGAAGCAATTTCTTTTGATAAGTTTTCATGCTCTTCAAATATATTACCAATATTATCTACTAAAGAGATTACATTATCTTTAGCTTCGGAAGCAGTAGTTAAGTTTTCTATACAAGTAGTGATTTCCTGAGTGGCATCATCAATAGAAGTTTTTATATCAGAAAAACTATTCTTTGCTCCTTCTAGAGAATTATGTTGAGTACTCAAAGCTGAATTACCAGAATTCATTGCATTAGATGCTTTTAAAATATCTACCTTAATTTCTTCTAATATACTTGTTATGCTTTGAACAGCAAGTTTTGAATTCTCAGCTAACTTTCTAACTTCTCCTGCAACAACAGAAAAACCTTTCCCAGCCTCACCAGCTCTAGCAGCTTCTATAGCTGCATTTAGAGATAAAAGATTAGTTTGAGCTGCTATTTGACTTATAGAGTCAGTTATACTGTTTACAGATTCTAATTTTGATACTAAAGCATTTACCGTTGAAGTTGATACTGTAAATGCATCTTCCAAATCAGTTAATGATAAATCTAAATTATTAATGGAATTTAAACCTGTATCAGCCAGTTTGTCAGTATCTAATACTTTGATATGAACATTAGTAATATTGATTGCTAAATCTTCCATATTTGATCTAAAATTAGAGAGCATATTTTTAGCATTCTTAAGTTCTTTGTTTTGGGACTCAGTATAAGATACTAATGAAGATGCAGAAGAAATAATGTCTTTAATAGAAGAATCTACTTGATCGGTTTCATTCTTCAAACTACTAATTTCACTGCTTAGATCTCTCTGATTCGTATTAACATTGCTATCTTGATTTTTAGAAGATTGTGGAAGGTTAACATCTAAAGTGGTTGAAGTGTTGTTTTTAAAAAATCCCATAGTCTAGTCCCCCTGTTAATAAATTAAAAATACTTTTTTAAAGATCTGTAGCTTTAATTAAATCCTTACCAGTACGAGCCATATCTTTAACTCTAGATGAAGAATTTACACTAACGATAGTTTTTGAAAACCACAATAATGCATCGTGATCATTTCCTAATTTTCGATTTAACTCACCAAGTAAATACATTAGAGAGTCTCTTTGCAGTCCATATATAGGAAAAAGCTCGTGTATATAAGCATTATTAAAGCCTTCAAGAGCTTGCTTAAGGAAATTAATTTCTTGATCTACGTTATTTGACAACCTATACATCCAAGCAATTTTTAGTGAAAGCATAGCTTTAGTACTATCAGGAAGATTGATGAGTACTGAATTCAGTAAAGCTAATTTAAAACGCTCAATTGCTAAATTTTCATCTAAAATAGCAGGGTATTCTCTCGGTTTCCATTTTGGAGTTACATTACTTAAAACAAGTTCTTTTTTGTGAGATTTAAGCTTTTCAAAATCTGACCGCATTGCAGCATAACCGCAAGAATTACAGATAATAACATCATAAAAATATGGATTTACTGTTGAATATCTTAGAAAAAAATCTGAATCTTTGGAAATAACTCGCGGTGACTTAGATTTAACAGTTTTTGCCTTGAAATGCGAATTACAAACAGGGCAAGCTATTTGTTTGTCAAATAAGTGGTTTAATATATCAGTATCGTTCATTTTTAGTCACCTCATTAAAATTACATTACTTTAAAAATTTAATATTCTACATAAATTATATCATAATTTGAAGAATATAGATTATAAAAGTTTTCAAAATAGTTTATTAATTATTAATTATACTTAACTTAAAGATTTTGATATAATAGATAAGGACAATATTGAGAAATGATGTAATTAAAGGGTGGTATTAATGGCAATAAGCGATTGGAAAGTTTTTTTAATGCCTTATGAGCAAGCAGTAGATGAATTAAAAGTTAAATTAAAATCAATAAGAAAAGAGTATAGAAAAAGAAACGAATATTCACCTATAGAATTTGTAACGGGGAGAGTAAAGGAAGTATCAAGTATATTAGAAAAAGCTAATAAATTTGAGATACCAATAGATAGAGTTAGATACGAACTGGAGGATATTGCAGGAATACGAATAATGTGTCAGTTTGTTGATGATATAGATACTGTTGTGGAAATATTAAGAAGGCGTAAAGATATGCAGATTCTTTATGAGAAGGATTATGTAAGGAATGTTAAGGGAAGTGGATATAGAAGTTATCATATGATAATAAAGTATCCAGTAAATATGGCAGAAGGATTAGTTGAGATTTTAGCAGAGTTTCAAATAAGAACATTAGCAATGAATTTTTGGGCAACAATTGAACATTCTCTTAATTATAAATATAAACAACATATACCAGAGCAACTTAAAGAAAAGCTTAAGAGATCTGCGGATGCAGCATTTAGATTGGATGAAGAAATGTTGGAAATTAAAGATGAAATTAAGGATGCTCAAAAGTTATTTGAAGTCAAATCGCATTTAATCTCTAATATAATGAATTCGTTATTAACATTAATAACTTTAGGTAAAGAAGTTGAAGCTGCAAGATATCAAAAAACCTTAAATAAGTTAATAGAAGATGGTGAAGTTTGGGAGTTAAACAGTTTGCTTTTTTCTGTTAAAAGAGAAATTGAAAAATATAAGGATTAGAAAGAATATAGACGCTTAACAATTATAATTAAATTTGTAATTTATGCTATATGTGGATAAAAGAGAACTCAATAGAATTGGGGATTGAAGATAAAATTAACATTAAGCAGTGATGTAAAGGAGATAGAAAATGGATAGGGAACAATTGCTATTAAAATTAAAAATTAACCCACAATATATTCAAGAATTATCTGATGCAGATGAAGAAATGATGTTGTTTATAGTTAAAAATAATGGTAGTAATATTAAATATATAAAGATCCCTAGTAAGGAAGTTCAAAAACAAGCTATTATGAATACTCCTTTAAATATAAAATACATTAAAAATGTAGATGAAGAAATAGGGATAATGTGTGTCAAAAGTTTATGGAATTCTTTAGAATACATTGCTAATCCAAGTAAAAAAATAATTGAAGAAGCTATTAAAACAAAAGGCTGGGCAATTCAATATGTGGAAAATCCTAGCGAAGAATTGCAGCTTTTGGCAGTAAGTAAAGATTATGATGCAATCAAGTATATAGAGAACCCTTCAGAAAAGGTTCAGCTTGCAGCTATAGATAATTATTATGTTGCAATTAGATTCATAAAAAATCCTACAAAAAGTGCTAAAGTAAGAGCTATATCATTAAATGGAGAGGCTATAAATTATATTTCTAATTATGATTTAGATGAAATAAAGTTATTCATTCATGAGAACATAAATGTAGTTAAATATATTTATGAAAGCATTGATGTAGATTTAGTTATTGATATACTTAAAGAAAAAGTTAAAGATGAGAATATTGAAAAGAAATATATTGAGAATTTTTTGGAATTAGAGATTTTGGAGATGGATAAAATCGAATTTGTTAAGGAATTTGGAAGTAAAAATGCTAAAAAGCTATTAGTAGATTATGAATTATCATTGTAAAATTTATTTTAAGATAAAGAGGTGAGAGTTTTGAATTATTCAGAGTGTTTAAATACTGTAGATTTAATAATTACATCAAACGATGTGCCTTTGATTATAGGGGAGAGCGGCGTAGGAAAAACTTCTTTAGTTAAGCATATTGCAAGGGATAATGGATACTATTTGGTAACAATAGATGCTAATTTATTAAAGGAAGGGGAAATCGGAGGATTACCAATAGTTGAGAATAAAATCACAACATACGCAACACATAGTAAACTAATTGAAATAGAAAAAGCTATTAAAGAAGATAAATATGAAAGTGTTATTTTATTTATAGATGAACTAAACAGATGTGATCATGCTGTAGCGCAAGAACTCATGAATCTAATTTTAAATAGAGAAATTAATGGATATGCGTTAGATGACAGAGTAAAGGTAATAGCAGCAATGAATCCATCTAATAAAAATGATGGTTATTATAACAGCAATTATGACGTTGTAGATATGGATCCGGCTCAAGAAGATAGATTTGTATGGGTAAGACTTGACTCTGATATTAAAGAATGGATAAATTGGGGAATGAGCAAAGAGGGAAATATTAATGAACATATTATGGAGTTTATATCCACTTTTCCTGAATACTTACATACACCAGATTCAGAAGAAACAATAAAGGCTACTCCTAGAAGCTGGGAAAGGATTTCTAAGGCATATAATGTTTATTTAAATAATAAAGAAAAGTATTCTTTAGATATATTCTTAAATGTTGTAAAGGGAAATGTTGGGGTAAGTATTGCAAATGATTTTGGAAATTTTATAATCAATTTGCGGAAGCCTTTGATAAAAGTAGAAGATATATTTAGCAGTGAAATTTTAAGTGTAGAATTAAAGGAAGCTATTAAAGAAGAAAATCATTCAAGGTTGTACATATTAGCTAAAAATTCATTAAAGTTTTTAGAAAAATATTGTTTAGAAAAAAATCTAAGGCTATTTTCTGAGACATTGCATTTATATCCTAGAGACTTAAGATTAGGAATAATGAAAGAAATAAAAAGGGATTATAGTAGCGGAATATATGAAAAATTACTGAATGAGGAAGTATTTATAAATGCATTTTTTGATATATTTTAAGTAAGGAGAAAAGGTATGGATTTTGAAGAAAGAAGAGAGCAGCTTTTAAAAGAAGCGTATGTTTTAGAAGAAAGAGTTAAAGCTAATGATAGCTATAAACGAAGTTTCTTTGAATTAGTTGAGGATGTTATTTTATATCTATTGCAAACTCAAGATGCTTTTTTTGGACAATTCATGCTTAGAGTAAGAAGAAATATAAACATTGGCTTGACAGTTCCAATAGCGACAGTCCCAGATAGAAATGGTTTTAATATGAATTTTAATCCATTTTTATTTTTAAATTGTAGTAAAAGAGAGATGGGCGCTTTATTTAAACATGAAATATATCATATAATGAATTCACACTTTGAGAGAGAAAGAAAATTAAAAAATAGGTTTAGCAAAGAGGCAATTAGCACTGCATTAGATATTTCAATCAATCAATACATAAAAGATCTTCCTGGTTATAGCAAAAAGCTTAGCGCTATAAATATGGAACATAATATTTCACTTGATGAAAATAGAAGTGTTGAAGAATACGCAGAAGAAATATACAAGGCTATTAAATCAAGAATAAAAAAAGATAAAATAAGTAAACCTGATGATTTAGAATATGAGATAGATATGTCAAAGGCACATGATTTGTGGGAAGAAATACAAATAAGTGATGAAGATATTAGGAATTTAACTAAGAAGACGGCAGTAAGCGCTTATGTTAAAAATACGCCTAAAGGATTAGAAAACATAATTTTAGCATATAAAGAAAAAGCAGAAATATCATGGCAGGAAGTTCTTCGAAATATTTTGCCAAGTGTAAAATCAGGATATAAAAAAACAATAACAAGAAGGAATAGAAGACAGCCTGAAAGATTAGATTTAAGAGGAAGACTGCCTGAATCTCAAGTAGAGCTTATTGTTGCTATAGATGTAAGTGCAAGTATGAAAGAAGAAGATATGCACAAGATATTGATTGAAATATTGTCAATAACTGCAAATTCTAAAAATAAAATTACAATTATTGAATGTGATAATGAAATTAGAAGTGTATATACAATCAGAAATGAAAAAGATATACAAAAGAGAAGTAAGGATAATGGCTCAACTGAATTTACTCCAGTATTTAAGTATATGATTGATAATAACTTAAGAAATTCTGTATTGATATATTTTACAGATGGTGTTGGAGAAAAGGAGATAAGGGTAAAGCCAATTAATAAAAAAGTAATATGGGTTATATCTGGAAATGAAAAGTTGTCCTTGAGAAATCCATATGGAGAAATAAAAAGAATAAATACAGAAGAAAAAGAAGTAATAGAGGCTGGTGTAGGGTTGAAAATGGTTAATGAAGCTATACATGATTGGGCAAGATAAAAGTTTATCTTAAATATTTTATATTAGAAGTATTTAAGATGATATATTATTATATTTAACTTTAAATATGCAAATATAAGGTTATATGTTAAAATAAATTAGAGTATAGCAGGAATAATTCTGGTAAAAAATTAAAAATACTATTAAGTAAAGAAATAAAGAATGAAAATAGTAAATTAGAATTAAAAGATGATGATTTATAATCCTTTAAATAGTATGAATCAAATTTCTTCAAGGGGATATATGAATATTTAAATGAATTTGGAGATGAAAGACTACAAGGAGCAATAGGAGAAGGAAAATAGAAGCTGTAGATTAAGTTTAATATAAAAAAATGTAGAATAAATATTTATACACTTATTCTACATTTGATTAAAATATAAGTTTAGTGGCAGCCAGCACAAGAACCGCCACATCCGCCTTCAGGTTCAATGACAGGTTTTAAACTTAAACCACGACCTTCATTTTCTTCAGAAGAAAGGATTATAAATCCGCCAAATTGGTCGATTAAGCTTTTTTCGTATATGAATGAGATGTCATTAATTTTTTCAACTTCGTCATCATCACTTGCTTTTGAAACAGATATGTTAAAAATTGGGCCGCTACATGCGGAGCCAGCAAAATTTATTCTAATATTAAAATCAGCTATTTCATTTTCTTCTAAAAAAGCTTTAAATTCGTTGTAAGCTTCTTCACTTATAGTAACATTTTTCATATAAACACCTCTACTTTACAAAATATTAATGAATTAAATCATTAAAGTAAGTATAGCATATATATATATAAATAAAAAGTTTATTTAACGGTTATATTGAAGTTAATAATATGGTATTATATTATAGCTTATTAAATATATAAAATATATAGGAATATTGCTCACTTATTTAAATATTATGATATAGTAAAAATATCAAGAATTCTATGTTAAATATTGCAGGAAAGGGAATTAACTATGAAACCATACAATAAAGATTTCGTGTTCCAAGAGATAAAAAAATACAGTGATTTAATTAATCAAGGAACTTGTGGTGACTATAAAGTAGTTAAAAATACCATGAAAAAAGAAGATTTACATGGATATATGTATGAAAATAAAGAGGAATATAATGTAGATATAATTCAATTATATAACAAAGGGATTAGTTTAATGAAGCTTACGCCTATGGAAATAGAGAGTTCTTATGAGGCTATTGCTTTTGCAAAAGGAAGAGTTGGGATAGTAGGTCTTGGAATTGGATATGTAGTTCAGGAAATTGCAATGAAACCTAAAGTTAAGGAAGTCATTGTATATGAAACAAGTGGAGAGATAATCAATTTATACAACCAAAATTTTAAGCAAAGTGATAAAATAAAGATAATTAAAGGTGATCCTTTTAAAGCACAAGGAGAAAAATTTGATTTTTTCTATGTTGATTCATATAAGTATGAATTGGTTTCTGAAATTGTTGAAGATTATAGAGTTTTCAATGAATTACATGAAATTGAAGAATATGCATTTTGGGGAGTAGAGCACTTCTTACTTAGTTGCAAATATGAAGATATTGTATGGATATATATACCTGAAAATTGGATTTCTATGAGCAAAAAGGCATATGAGGCCCTTGATGCATCGGGATATATAGAAAGCTATAAACCACTCGAAGAAGAAAAAGTAAGGGAAATATTGTTTGAATTTAAAGAAATTCTAAATTCAGATATGTAAATTGTATATGTGGTAAATGGGAGGAAAATTATGATATTATCGGGAAAAGAGATATTGAAAAATATTGGCACTAGTATAATAATTGAGCCATTTGATGAAAAGAGAATAAATCCTAATAGCTATAATTTAACTTTACATAATGAATTATTAATTTATGAAAATAATGTGCTAGACATGAAAACTCCAAATCCAACGCAAAAAATAGTGATTCCAGAGGAAGGCCTGCTATTAGAACCAGGTAGATTATATTTAGGCAGGACAAATGAATTTACTAGTACTAATAAATATGTCCCGATGCTTGAAGGACGATCATCTACAGGTAGACTTGGATTATTTATCCATGTTACAGCTGGTTTTGGTGATATTGGTTTTTCAGGATATTGGACGTTAGAAATTTTTTGTGTTCAACCAATAATAGTTTATCCGAACGTTGAAATATGCCAGATATATTATCATGATATCCATGGAGAGTATGATTTATATAACAGCGGAAAGTATCAGAATAATGCAGGAGTACAGCCAAGTCTTATGTATAAGGATTTTGAAAAATAATAAATGTTAATTATTATCGTGAATCTTTGGTAATTCTATTATAAACATAGCACCTGTTTTAGATAGTGAATTTTTTGCATGAATTTTACCATTTAGCTTTTCAATAATATTTTTACTAATGGATAATCCTAATCCTAAATTCCCATTCTTTCCTTTATAAAATCTTTCAAACATATTAGAAAGATCAAGATCGTTAAAACCAGGCCCGTCATCATAGATTAAGAGTTTTACTCTGACATCATCTATAATTTCTAGGTTTATCGAAATGCACGTATTAGCATATCTGATACAATTGCTAATGATGTTATTAATTGCACGAGAAAGCTTTTCCTCATCTGCATAAACTTGAATTATTTCCTCTGGAAGATTAGTGCTTAAAATTATAGAGCTTTTTCCGGCTAATAAATTCATGCCGTGTACACATCTATTTATTAATTCATTGAAGTTTAAATTCGTATAATTATAATTTTCCTCAATTGCATCAAGGCGAGATAGATATAATAAATCTTCAACTAAATTTGTCATACGGTTGATTTCAGAAAGAATAACTGTTATAGCGGTATCAGTATCAACAACTTCATATTTTATCCCTTCAGTATAACTTTGAATAGACATAAGTGGAGTTCTAAATTCGTGAGACACATTTTGTAAAAAGGTCTTTTGAGCTTGGTCATAAGTTTCAAGTTTCTCAGACATAATATTAATATTATTTACAAAATCACTTAATTCGTTATATACAGGCATTTCAATTTTATTTCCAAAATTTCTTTCGGAAACAGCTCTTATATATTTATTAAGATGATAAAATGGTTCTGATATTTTTTTTGATACACGTGAGGAAAATACTACGGTAATTAAAGCAGAAAAAATAAGTATGAGCGAGAGAATTATATTAATCCCCAATTGTAGTTGATTTATTTTTTGAATGCTTGAGTATACAATTATCCAGCCTAAACCAAAAGAATTTTTATCGGATACTGGTTTTATAATTGCTATGTATTCAGTGTTTGATAGAGTAAGGTTTAATTCGGTTTCGGTATTCGTATCTTTTGAATTATTAATTTTATCAATAACTTTTTTCATAAGTTCAACATGAATTGAAGTGGAATTTTCTTGAAAAGGTATAATTCTATTTTTATTTGTATCTAACAATATGAAATCTGCATTTAACATAGAAAAAGGTTCCTTTAGTGAGCGGTCTAACATAAAATAATACCTAAAAGGATCATTTTCGCTTTGAAAAGTAGCTGGAGGTGCTTTAACATTTGGTGCATCAGGAGGAGGTGACTTTTGATCTCTAGGGAAAAAATCTGGACCATGCAAAAGCGCAGTATCTTCAGCGTTTGATGCTATTTTTTTTAATTGTTCTACAGAATCTTTTTCTATATATAGTCGTATAGCTACATTAAATATTATTGTAGTCAATGTAATTAACATAAAAATTATAATTATGTTATATTTAAAAATTCTCCAGGTTATCGTATTTCTTCTCATAATACCATCCAGCCTTTATGTGCATAAATTTTTTTACTAATCATATATTGTAAAGCCAAATCCCCATATCGTATGGATTTTTAGGGCTGAATTTGAATCAGAAAGTTTCTTTCGTATTCTTTTTATCATATCATCAGTAGCCCTAGTTTCTACTTCGTTTTCAAATCCCCATACCTTGTCCAAAAGTTCATTTCGGCTAACAGCTCTGTTTTTATTTGCAATAAGATAATAAAGAAGAGATAATTCCATCACTGTAAGAGCTAACGGGTTGCCACTTACTTTAGCTTGTTTGGTATCGAGATTTATAGAAATATCAGATATTTCAACAATTTTACTATTGTTCACAGGTGTCTTGTCCAAGTCTATTCTTCTAAAGATGCTGTTAATCCTTGCAATGAGTTCTAAGGGACTGAATGGTTTTGTAAGATAATCATCACAACCTAGTTTAAGACCAGTTATTTTATCAGATTCTGTATCCTTAGCAGACACTATTATTATTGGTACACAGCTTTTTAGTCTTATTAAGGAACAAAGAGCATATCCATCTATCTCAGGCATCATAATATCTAGTACAAGCATATCGGCCTGCCTTCTGTTAAAAGCTTCTAAAAGAGTGTTTCCATCTGGAAATATCTCTACATCAAAACCATCTTTAATAAGAAAAGATTTTATTATATTACAAATATTAATTTCATCATCAGCAATGTATATTAATTTTTTATCCATGAAATTAGCTCACCTCAGAGTATATTTTACCATATATGAATTTCAAATATTATTTTAATTTAATAAGTGTATTGATTTGCCACAAATTTGCCACAAAATTGCCACAGCACTACGTTAGATTTAAAGCATTATATTTCGATGAATATAATATAGGAAAAAATAAATGCAGGGAAGCAGATTAAAGGAGAGAATTATAGATGAACACAATAAGCAGCAGTCAAAGCACAGCGTTATATCTTGAAAAAAAGATACAAGAAGCAAGAGCGGTGCAGCAAGAAAAATTGAAGGAAGAAAAAAGTAAAGAATCTGATTCTGTAACAATAAGTCAGCAAGCAGCTCAAACACTAATCGGTTCAACTCAAAGCACATCTGGAAGTAGTGTTTTAGATAGTTTAGTTGAAAGTGGAACATTAACAGAAGATCAGGCAAGTGCTGTTCAAAGTGCATTTCAAGCTGGAGGTAAGTCGATACAAACTTCAGGAACATATGGTAATACTAAAACTCAAAATCCATTAGAAAGTTTGATAAGTTCAGGAACAATAACACAAACACAAGCAGATGCAATTAAAAGTGCATTGGATGCGTCAAGAAGTTCAAGAAGTACTGATAATACATCAAGTGATAACACTTCAACAAGTACTGAAACAGATCCATTAGCAGATTTGGTGAGTTCAGGAACAATAACACAAGACCAAGAAGATGCTATTAAAAGTGCATTTGAAGAAGCTATGAAAGCCAATAGACCAAGACCAGAAATGAATCAATCATCAAGTAGTTTGGAAGATCCATTAGAAAGCTTAGTAGCTTCAGGGGCAATAACAGAAGAGCAAGAAGATTCAATCACAGAAATCTAATCAAACTAGCAAAACTTCTCAAAATGTTACCAATAGTAGCAATGATACAGCACAATTAAATAAAAGTGATGGTATTGATACTTATGCTTAATAAAGCATTTTAAGATATTAATAATAAACCGGAAGAAGAAGGCATATTCATTAGGCCTTCTTTTTTTGGTTAGTCTATACATAGGAGAATTTATATAAACTTAAACAATACTTTAATCAGTTATGGGTTAAATTTATACTGTTTCTAACTGCATTGAAAAGGCTTACTTAGAAGTTATTTTATGCTATAATAAGTGCAAAGAAGGGTATAACTATTAAAAGGTGATTTTGTATTTAGAAGAAAATATGCAATTAGATTTATATCATTAATTTTGGTATATCTGAAAAACGATATAAAAGATTATTTTGTTAGGAGGAGTTATGAGTTTAGCAGAAGAATTTTATAAAAGTAGTGTGGAAAAGAACAACAAAAAAAGCGAAGAACTTAGTGTTAAAGTTAACATTGTTGGATGGAGTAGATTAGTAGTAGTACTTCTATGTGTTTTAACTGATTATTTATTATATAGAGAAAACAATATAAGTTTAATTATATTATCAACCATGTTTTTTGTGGTTATTTTTCTAGTTTTAATATTCTATCATAATAATATATTTGAGTATAAAAAAAGAATTGATTTATTAATAGATGTCAATAACAAAGGATTAGAAAGGATTAATGGGAATTTTACATGTTTCGAAGATAATGGGTCTGAATATTTGGATGATGAACATCCATTTATAAATGATTTGGATATATTTGGGAGAAATTCTCTCTTTCAATATATTAATTCCACAGTTACTAAAGGTGGAAGAATAGAATTAGCAAAACTATTAAAAAAAGAAGAAAGCTTAAATAAAAGTGAAATCAAAGAAAGACAAGAAGCTATAATGGAATTAGGTCAAAAAATTGCATGGAGGCAGAAGATTATTGTTGAAGGGAATCTAAAGAAGTCAAAAGATATAGATCTATCTGCCTTAATAAATTGGAGTAAGGAAAAAGAATCATCTTCGAGTTTCCTAAGAATTTCAATTGCATGTACTTTTATTTTAATTACAATTTTTTCAGTATATCTAGTATTAAAAAGAATAATTCCAGCGTCATTTTTAACTTTGGATTTTATGGTGAACTTTCTTGTCATTAAGATATTATCTAAAGGAATAATGAAAGAAATAAAATTATTTGAGTCTATAAAAAATAGTATATATGGGTATAGTAAAATTTTAAAATTAATAGAAGATGAAAATTTTAAATCCTTATATTTGAAAAGATTACAAAAACAATTAAATAATGACGCATTGAGTTGTAAAGAAGAAATGGGGAGATTATCAAGAATATTAGATTGGGCAGGAGACAGTAGGTATAATGCATACTATTTGATATTAAATATACTCTTATTTTTGGATGTATTTTTAATTAGAAGTTTAGAAAAATGGAGAGAAAGAAATGGTGATAATCTCAAAGAATGGCTTAAGATCATGCATGAAATAGATGCATTAAACAGTGTAAGTAATTTAGCATTTGAAAATGAAGAGTGGACTTATCCTGCAATTTTGTATAATAGTGAAATAGATGGAGTAAACATAGGTCATCCTCTACTTGGAAAAAAGTCAATCAAAAATACATTCTCATTAATGCGGGAACAAAAAGCAGCATTAATAACAGGTTCAAATATGTCTGGTAAAAGTACATTCTTAAGAACAATAGGAGTAAACTTAGTTCTAAGTTATATAGGAGCACCAGTATGTGCAGATAAGTTCTCCTGTGGAATTATGAATATATATACTTGCATGAGAACAAAGGATAACTTAGAAGAAAGTATTTCATCATTCTATGCAGAAATTTTAAGAATAAAGATATTAATTGAAGCATGTAAAAAGGGCGAGAAAATATTTTTCCTTTTAGATGAAATATTTAAAGGAACAAACTCGAAAGATAGGCATACTGGTGCTATAGTATTAATTAAGCAATTAGTCAAATATGGAGGGACAGGACTCGTGTCTACCCATGATTTAGAATTATGCGATTTGGAAAAGGAAAATAAGAGTATAATAAACTACAATTTTAGAGAGTTTTATGAAAATGATAAAATTAAATTTGATTATACATTGAGAAAGGGAAAAAGTGAAACGCAAAATGCAATTCATCTGATGAAATTAGCTGGAATAAACTTGTAATTGTGTGCAGTATGATCTAAAAATTATAAGTAACTTTAGAGAGGATTAGATATTATGGGGTATGTCATTATAGATTTAGAGTTTAACAATTTAAAAAATATAACTAATTATTATAAAGATTTTTTTGAAGTATATGGTAAATTTGATGATATTGGATTAGAGAATGAAATCATAGAAATAGGAGCCGTGAAAGTGGATAAATATATGAAACCAGTATGTGAGTTTAGAGAATATATTAAACCTACAATTTTTCCGCTTATTAATCCTGTAGTAACAGAAATTACTAAAATAGATACGAATATACTTGATAAAAACGGAATATCTTTTGGAGAAGCTATAAACAAACTTAAAGATATGTTTGAAGAAGGAGATGTTCTTTGTTCATGGGCAAAGGATGATGTTGCAGAATTGATTATAAATGCCCACTATTTTAATTATAATGACTTAAAATGGCTTAATGAATATCTAGATATTCAGGAATACACAAGTAAGATGCTGGCTCATAAAAAGGCATTAGGATTAAAAGCAGCTTTAGATGAATTAAAAATTAAAGTAGACGATACAAAGCTGCATGATGCATTGAATGATGCCAAATATACAGGTGAAGTCTTTAGAAGGGTATATAATTCTAGGATTATTAAGAATTACTTGGTTAAAGATATATATAATATGCCTGCGATACATGTGCAAAATCTTGAGGAAGTAAAAATTTATGAATCGGAGTTAATGTTAAAGTGTCCTAAGTGTGGAAAAAAAGTGGAGTTAGAAACACCGATAAAGCTTTTAAACTGGAGGTTTGCAGCAGTAGGAATATGCAGTAAGTGTAAGAGTAATGTTTTATGCGAAGTTTTGGTAAAAAAGACTCTTCAGGGAGATCAGGAGTATGATGAAGTAAATAGTATTTTGAAAAATGAGGTATATTTAAATTACGTATATAAATTAGAGAATGATAGAGAGTGAAGATAAGTTCAATAAAAAGTTCATTAAATAGTAAGGATTTCTTAAAAGAATTTTATTCGAAAATATGATAAAATATAGCTGAGACTAAAATCAAATGAATACATTTAAGGAAAGGATTTTATTTATGAATATAGCCTTTTTTCTTACACCTAAAAATGAAGTAGTATGTGAAAATCAGGATGCAACAATGAGACAAGTTATGGAGAAGATGGAGTACCACGGTTATACGGCAATACCGATTATTAACAAAGAAGGAAAATATGTTGGGACTTTAACGGAAGGCGATTTATTGTGGAAATTAAAAAATACTCATAATTTAAATTTTAAGAATACTGAATCTATTAGAGTTAAAGATATACCTAAGAGAATAATTCATAAATCTGTATCAATAACATCAAATATAGAAAGTCTAATATCATTAGCTATAAGTCAAAATTTTGTTCCAGTAACTGATGATAATGGGATTTTTATAGGGATAATAAAGAGGAGTGATATAATAAATTATTGCTTTAATGAAATGGAAAGAAGAAAAGAGCTAGAAGTGCAGCATTTTTCTATGTATGATGAAGGATAACTAGTGAAAGTATTTTTAACTAAAAACTTATAATTTATTATGCAATCCGGGTATGGTTTATTAATATTTAATTAATTTAAATATAAAATTAAAATCATAATAGATATGATAAAAACTATCAAATTGAATTATTTTCAGTTTGATAGTTTTTATAGTTTAAATTATGATAATGCAATATAATTATCTAGAGCAATGCATATATCATTTTTAATTGTTGCTATTTTATTTAGTTATTCCGCATTTTGATATGCTTCAACTATAAAATCAAATTCAGTTACATTTGTTATTTCACCAAAGGAATCATCTTTAATTCCTGGATAATAATATAATACTAATTTGTCACTAGAGTTAGTCATATTTTCTAATAAAATATACAACTTGTCCAACATGCAATCTTCAACAACGGCTAAAACTTTATAATTTGAAGATATTCCATTATCGTTATTAACAAGATCTAAGGTGAAGTTATCAAACTTTCTTACATTGACCTTTTCTTTATCACAAGAGTAAATCATAGAACCTTCTCTACAACTGGAACACTTTTTAAAAGTACAGTCAAAAGCACAATTTAAACATTGGCAATGAGAACACTTCTCCAGCTGCATAAATGCTTCTCTATTTTTAGCTTTAAAGTCTTGAAGTAGAGTAATGCTTGGACTAGATTTAAACATTGAAAATAAAGATTTCTTTTTACAATCAGCTTCAGCTGAACCTAAAAGTTTAATATATTCTTGAAGTATTGATGCTTTAGTAAAGTATTTTCGTGTTTTTATATCTTTTTCAGAGAGAAATGGGGATATCTCATTAATAGCATAGGCTACATCAGTATATATCTTTCCCCAATATCTTCTTTCCTCATTGATATAATCAATATCTTTAGAATTATCCATGTCGTATCACCTAATTAGTTTTATATTTTTCAAGTTCTGCATCTAAATCAACTTCATCTAATTTCTTAAATTCGCTGTCAAAATCATCTAAATCTCGTAATTCTCCTAAGCCTTGAGCAAGAGATTCTTTTCTTTGAATTTTTCTTTCAATACTGTCTATTTGGATTGAATTGCTCTTAGTTTGTACATTAGCAAGAACTTCATTGACTTTTTCAGATGCTTCAGCATTAGCGTATCTTGCAGCTGCTTCGTCTCTATAATTTCTTGTTTTTGTTATTTCTTCTTCTAAAGCGCGAAGATTTGCTTTTAATGTATCAGCTTGAACCTTGGCATTGTCATAACTTGCTTGTAAAGAAGAGATTCTTTTATCTGTTTCAACTTTTTTAGCTAAAGCTCTTTTAGCTAAATCTTCATTGCCTTTACTCAAAGCTAATTTTACTTTTTGATCATAATCATCAGATTCTTTTTTTGCAGTTTCTAATTTTTTCTCAATTTCGTGAACATTGCCTAAAATTTGAGCGGAACTTAATTTAGCTTTATTAAATTGTTCATCCATATCCCTTAATTTTTGATCCAATAATTCAACTGGATTTTCCATTTCATCTAATGAATTATTTACCTTTGCTTTAATCATGTTTGACATTCTTGAAAAGATTCCCATGTTAATACCTCCTGAAATATTTTTTATTTTCTTTTATTTAAATATTTTTTTATTATTATGATAACTACAATAAATAATGCAGCTAAAATTAAAGTATTAATTATTGAACTTATAGCTGAGCCAAAATAAAATGGACTGAAAAAGTGGCTGCCGCCTCCCCAGAAGAATGGCCAAAATGAAGACCTGCCATAGCCGCTGTTATATGTTTGAGTACTATTTCCACCATTATCTTTTGTATTTGCATTATTTGATGAATCAGTGGTTTTATTTTTATCAGTCGAAGAATAAGATCCACTGCTAAACCCTTTTGCGCCTCCATTACTTGAAGATGAGGAATCAGTAGAGTTATCTGAAGAATTATCACTACTGCTTGAATAATTACCTGACTTAAATCCTTCACTGCTCTTTGAACTAGTTGAACTACTGCTACTTGTGCCGGTAGAAGATTTGCTGGATGAACCACTAAATGATCCAGAACTAAATCCACTGCTAGATTTTGAACTGCTTGAACTAGATCTACCACTTGAACTAGATTTAGCAAATGCAGTAGTATTGTTAACTTTAGTTATGCTCGTGAATGATAAAATATCTAAGGGTAAGCTTGAAAATGTGAATATAAGTGTTAAAAACAGAGTTAAAACATATTTTTTTTTAATCTTATGAATAGTGATCACCCCTTAAAAGATTATGTATTTATTATATAGAAAAGCTATTATAATCACAATACGGAAAAACATTAAAAAAAGAACGAAAAATCTGATTGTGATTAGTTAGATGTTAATACAGTTATTTTTCTTTTAAATAATAGTATTATCTATCATTTAAAGAGTTAATAATTACCGCTTAATTTTCAAGATGAATATTCTTAAAAGTTGTGATCATTGCATAAAAACATTTCTTGGATTAATATTATAATTAGATTAGGCATAATCAAAAAAATAACAATTGAAATTGCTATTTTCTTTCATATGCCTTAATCAGAGAGGAGGATTTTTTATGTCTAATGAAGATATGGAAATGAGCATGAGCGAACTTTTAAATAATTATGATGTAAAAAGATTGAGAGAGGGAGATATTTTAAAAGGCAAAGTTATTGATGTAAATGATAAAGAAGTATCGGTTAACATAAACTACGCTTTTGATGGATTAATAACTAAAGAGGAATTATCTGTAGATGAAAAAGACCCTAGAGAAGTAGTTAATAAGGATGACGAAATTTATGTATATGTTTTATCTCCAAATGATGGAGAGGGGTATGTTGAACTTTCTTTAATAAAAGCTCAAGAAATAAAAGAAAAAGATGATATAAATAAGTTTTTTAAAGAACAAAAAAATATTGTTGTTAAAGTTAAAGAGGAAGTTAAAGGGGGAGTAATTGCTTACTATGGAAATGTAAGAATTTTTATTCCAGGATCGCTTGCAAGCAGAGAAAGAATTGAACTTAAAACTTTAGTAGGAAAAGAATTAGAAGTTAGAATTACAGAATTAGATTTAAAAAATAATAAAATTGTAGCATCAAGAAAAGTTATTGAAGAAGAAGAATATAATAAGAACAGGAAAATAGTATGGGATAGCCTAGTAGAAGGCGAAAAAAGAAATGGTGTTGTTAAAAAACTCGTTAAATTTGGCGCTTTTGTAGATATCGGAGGAGTAGAAGGATTAATTCACCTTTCAGATTTATCTTGGGAAAGGGTTAATAAACCTGAAGATGTAGTTAAGGAAGGGGATAAAGTAGAGGTATTCATAGGGAATATAGATAATAAAAATGGAAGATTATCTTTAATATTAAAAGATGTAGCTAAAGAGCCATGGACAGTGCATGGAAATGATATTAAAGAGGGGGATGTACTAGAAGGTAAAGTTGTACGTCTCACATCCTTTGGTGCTTTCGTGGAATTGTTTGATGGTATAGAAGGTTTAGTACACATAACAGAAATTACTGATGATAATATAACAAAGCCTTCAGATGTGCTGGAAGTAAACCAAAAGGTAAAAGTTAAAATATTAAATATAAATAAGGAAGATAAAAGAATAGCATTGAGCATAAAAGAGGCTGTAGAAAGCAGTAAAGAATACCTTGATTATGTGGATCATGAAGATGATGGAGGAACATCACTTGGAGATTTACTTAAAGGTTTTAAGTTTGAGTAACTAAAAATATAAATGAAAATAAGTATGGGAGATGTCCCATACTTATTTTTATTTATGTCAAATATCTATTAAACTAAATTTTTTCAATCTTTAACATATTAGTTCCACCGGTATGAGTTGTTGGCATTCCAGCAGCAACTATTATGTCATCTCCAGGTTCAGTAATTCCTAATTTATATACTGTATTTTTAGCTTCAGTTAATATTTGATCTGTTGTGTTAAACATGTCGCACTTCATAGGACATATTCCAAAGTGTAAGTTTAATGTTCTTCTTACTTGATCATAAGGTGTTATTGCAATGATTGGCGCTTTGGATCTATATCTTGAAAGAATTCTTGCAGTTGCACCACTCTTTGTTGCAGCAACAATGGCCTTTGCATGTAAAAGATTTGCAGTTCTACAAGCAGAATAGCTTATTGCAGATGCGTAATCATTAAGAGAAGGTTCTCTAAGTCTTGCAGTTAAAGAATTGTAATCTAAATATTCTTCAGTCTCTTGAGCTATTTTAGACATTGTTTTTGCAGCTTCTATAGGGAAAAGTCCTGAAGCACTTTCACCACTTAACATGATTGCATCTGTACCATCAAAGATAGCATTACAAATATCACTAGCTTCAGCTCTTGTTGGAAGTGAATTTCTAATCATTGAGTCAAGCATTTGTGTTGCAGTTATAACAATTTTACCTGCTTCATTACATTTCTTAATTATCATTTTTTGATTTATAGGTACTCTTTGGATTGGAATTTCAACCCCCATGTCTCCTCTAGCAACCATTACAGCGTCAGTAACTTCGATTATAGAATCGATATTATCTACACCTTCTTGATTTTCTATTTTAGCTATTACTTTAATATGTTCACCATGATTTTCTTTTAAAACTTTTTTTACATCAAGGATGTCACTAGCTTTTCTTATGAAAGAAGCAGCTATAAAGTCGACACCCATTTTGCAGCCAAATTTAATATCTTCAATATCTTTTTCTGTGATTGATGGAAGTTTAATAACTACATTAGGAACATTAACGCCTTTATGGTTCTTAATTTCTCCACCAACTACAACTTTTGTGTGAATTGTTTTTCCTTCAACGCCAGTAACTTTGAACTTTAAAAGACCGTCATCAACAAGAATTTTTCCACCAACTTGTATATCTTCATAAAGCACATCATATGAAATAGAACATCTTTTTTCATCGCCAAGAATTTCTTCTCCACAAATGAAATCAAAATTATCTCCTTCATTAAGAGTTACACCATCATTTACAAAATTATGAGTTCTGATTTTTGGACCTTTTATATCAAGAACTATAGCTGTTGCAGAATCCATTTCCTGGCTTAAACGCTTAATAAGTTTGATTTTTTCTCCATGAGATTCGTGTGTGCCGTGAGAAAAGTTTAATCTGGCAGCACTCATTCCGATTTCAATAAATTTTCTTAGAGTTTCTTCATTATCACTTGCAGGACCAATAGTAAAAATCATTTTTGTTTTTTGCATATAAACACCTCGCATTAAAATTTTGTATAATATATAGTGTGTAAAATAATAAATCATAAAATAATAAAAATATACATAATATAGCAGTATGTAGCAGTATTTTATGATAAACTAATAAAAGATATGTATAATATTATTCTATCATATAATTAGAGAAAGGAAGAGAGTATAGAATGAAAAATTTAGATAATCTTACAAAGGAGAGAATCTTTTATCATTTTGAACAAATAAGTAAAATACCAAGAGGTTCTGGTAATGAAAAGCAAATAAGTGACTATTTGCTTAGTTTTGCAAAGAAATTAGGATTGGAGTGTATTCAAGACGACGCTTTAAATATAATTATTAAAAAGCCTGCTTCCAAAGGCTATGAAAATGCACCAACTGTAATTATTCAAGGTCATATGGATATGGTTTGTGAAAAAAATAATGATAAAGTTCATGATTTTACAAAAGATCCTATAGAATTAGTTGTTGATGGTGATTATATATATGCTGATAAAACTACTCTTGGAGGTGATGACGGAATTGCTGTAGCTTATGCAATGGCAATATTAGAAGATAATACAATAGCGCATCCTCCTATTGAAGTATTGATAACAACAGATGAAGAGACAGGAATGACTGGAGCTAATGCGGTACAGGCAAAACATCTTGATGGAAAGATAGTTTTAAATCTAGATTCAGAAGAAGAAGGAAAGCTTTGGGTTAGCTGCGCTGGAGGAATCAGAACACAATCAGTACTACCTATTAATTGGATAGATAAAAAAGAAAATACAAAAGAATTTGTACTTGAAATTAAGGGATTAAAAGGCGGTCATTCAGGAGCTGAAATTCATTTAGGACGAGGAAATGCAAATAAATTAATGGGAAGATTACTTAGAGAAATCTCAAAAAAAATCAACTTTAATTTAGTTTCACTAAATGGTGGTGCAAAAGATAATGCTATTCCAAGAGAATCTGCAGCTATTATTTCAATTAATGGATCAAAAGAAAATGAATTAACTGAATTAAAGACAAAAGTATATGAAAATCTTAAAAAAGAGTTTAGTAAAAAGGACCCAGAATTAAACGTAGTACTATCAGAAAATGAAGGAAAGGTAGAAAAAGTATTTTCAGATGAAACTACAATTAATGCAATTAGTTTATCGTATTTATATCCAAATGGTATAAATACAATGAGCTCTGATATAGAAGGCTTAGTTGAAAGCTCATCAAATCTTGGGGTTGTAATGACAAAAGAAAATACTATGGAATATCATAGTGCAGTAAGAAGCTCTGTACATTCACTAAAGGATGAAATAGTTGAGAGAAATAAATGCTTAACTGAAGCTTTAGGAGGAACACTCTCAGCTCATGCAGCTTATCCAGAATGGCCATATAAAACTGATTCGAAGATAAGAGAAATATGCAAAAATGTATATTCTAGAATGTATGGTAAAGAACCAGATGTTGTTGCCATTCATGCAGGTTTGGAATGTGGGATTCTTAAAGAAAAATTAGGGGACTTAGATATGATTAGCTTTGGACCAGACATTATCGATATACACACTCCAAATGAACATTTGAACATATCATCTGCACGTAGATGTTTTGAATATGTATTAGAAGTTCTTGAAGAAATAAGATAATATTTATTTAAAAGATAAGTTAACTATCAATATAATTTTATATTTGACAGTTAACTTATTTTCATTATTGTCAATATGTTAATGTAAAAAAATAAAATGAGTAAAAAAGATAATCAAAAAAGGCAAAAATATATAGATATGAAGGATATTACTATTATCTTGAGAAAAAATGAGAAAAACAAAGATAGTTTAACTTAAATAAGCATATGAAAGCGTTATCAGCTTGACCTGGAGCCAGCTTATGAATATACTAGAGACATGTGTTAAATATTAGGATAGTGAAAACAAAAATGAAAATGTTTTCTAAAGTAAATGGGATTAGTTCATGGAGAGGGAATAGAGATGAAAAATAAGAAAACTATGTTTACAAGATGCATAATTGCAACTTTTATTTTTTTAGGAATTTGCTTCATTAACACTCAAAATGCTAAAGCTGATGTTACCATGAAATCAAACAAAGGGATTGTCCTTAAGACAAGTGAACTTAAGACAACTAAAGTAATTAAGGCACCATCAGATGCAGCAGTAACCCCTGATGAAGGAGATAAGATTTCAAGAGGAGCTATTAATAAGGGTAGCGAAGTAGTTAATTACGCATATAAGTTTTTAGGAAAACCTTATGTTTACGGAGCTGCTGGACCAAATGCATTTGATTGCTCAGGATTAACACAATATGTATATAATAGATTTGGAGTATATTTATCGCGTACTACGTACAGTCAAGTAAATGAAGGGATAAATGTTAAGCGAAGTGATTTGAAACCAGGAGATTTAGTGTTTTTCAATACTGAAGGATCAATAAGTCATGTTGGAATTTATATAGGAGATGGGGAATTTATACATGCACCGAGAACGGGAAAACCGGTAATGGTAAGTTCGTTATCTGATGGATATTATGCTGATAGATATGCAACGGCGAGAAGGATACTTAATTAATAATAAGATTATAAATTGAAAAGTGGCTTAGCCACTTTTTTTATTTAACATAATTCATATATGTGTAACTTAGAGAATAAATATATCATAAGAAAGCAGTTAAAAGTTATGAAGTATGAGTTGTGAGTTATGGAGGAAAAGCCTTCAGGCTTTTCTAAAATAAAATTAAGGATATTCCAGAGGAAAAGCGAATGTTTAAATTTAAAGTGATAATCCAAATCTTGCATTTGGTTCTTCGAACTTCCACAGTAAGTGAATACGAGTCATGTTTCTTTATTTTAGAGCATGAACGTTCTCCACGAATTTATCATCCTAAACTCATAACTCATAACTCATAACTGATTAAGTGGGGGTGGAACTATGAGATACACAAGATATGAATATAAAAAATCAAGTAAGGCAAAATTTTTAATTAGCGTTGTGGTTATTGTAGGAATATCAATAAGTGGCGGATTATATGCGAGCAATGTTATTTTTGATGGAAAAGAAATTCATGACATCAACAGCAGCAGTGATTCGGATTATTCAAATGGAGATGAGCTTCCTAAGATTATAGTGCTACAATGTGGTTACTATTCAAAACAAGAAAATGCAAAAGAATCATTAACTACATTAGCAAAATATTGTGATCCTTTCATAGTAGAGGATGATGGAAAATACAGAGTGTTAGCGGGCATATATAATGAGGATGATGGATTAAAAAAGATGCAGGAATTTAAATCAAACAATATTGATGTTACTAAAATTAGCTTAAATATTCCGGATAATAGTTTAGAAAATAAAAAAGTAATAGAAGTTGTTAATGGATTTTTAACAATTATAAATAAGCTTCAAGATAATGAAGTTAAGAGTATAAAAACTGCAGAATTTAAAACATGGACGGATAAAATTATAGAAGATGGAAGTAATAACTCTAAAAAAGTAAATGATTTAGGAAATTATGTAAAAAACTTGCCTGATGAAATAGATAAAGCAAATAGTAATACAAATATTCAAGAATTATACAATTTGATAAAAAATTAAGAATTTGATTAATAATTATTACAACAAAATTACATTTGTATAAAAAAAGTCAGAAGTTAGCATAACAGACTTGTTTAAGAGCATCTTAAATGATAAACTATAAGGTATAAAGATAATATAGATAAACAAAATAAAATTCGACTTAATTATATGTCACTTTTCACTAATGAAATTTGTTGTGAGTTATAAGTTGAATTTTAAGGTTGTTTAGATAATGTATTATTTTTGTACCTTTAAAATTAAATAATTTTCGAGTTGAAAAATTAACATGTCTATAATGTGTATTATTTGTCAATGATGTATATTATACACACTTAAAAAATAGCAGATTATCAAGATTGATTGATTATTTTGTGACACACTGGACAGACAAGTGCGGATAATAGTTTATTAGAACTATTAGAAAA
Source organism: Bacillota bacterium (assembly GCA_023435985.1). GTDB lineage: Bacteria > Bacillota > Clostridia > Clostridiales > Clostridiaceae > Clostridium. The sequence continues at coordinate 51,993 of JAEZKY010000044.1, forward strand.
AAATTGTTCTCCTGCATGACACAAGGTATATGGAATATCTTTGCCTGTTATTTTCTTAATGTGCGTAAGATTCTTTGTGTTGGGATGTGAATGAATATATGAGAGTTATATTAGCTTCTGCTTCAGAAAGAAGAATAGAGCTTTTGAATAGGCTAGTTAAAGAATTTGATATAATAGTTAGTGACTTTAATGAAAGCAAAATTCTTTTTAAAGGATCTATAGATGGATATGTTAAAGAGATAGCTTTAGGAAAAGCCATGGGTGTTAAAGAAAAGCTATGTACTGATGCAATAATAATATCAGCAGATACTATAGTTACATTAGATAATAAGATTCTTGGAAAGCCAAAGGATGAAGAAGATGCTTTCAATATGCTTAAATCCCTTCAGGGAAGGAAACATTTAGTTTATTCTGGAGTTGTTGTCATGGATACAGCTACAAATGTAATTATACAGGAAAGCTTATCTACGGAGGTTACTTTCTCCGAAATAAGTGACAATGAAATATTAGAGTACATAAAAACGGGTGAGCCTTTAGATAAAGCAGGAGCTTATGGAATTCAAGGTATTGGAGGAATCTTTGTTAAGGAGATAAAAGGATGTTATTATAATGTCGTTGGACTTCCATTAAACAAGTTAAAAGATATGTTAGAAAAAGTACAATAATCAATTATTATGGGATAGGGGTATCATATTATGTGGAGGTAATATTTCAATGAAAAATAGCCTTAAAATTAAGGATATGCCACAAAATGAAAGACCTAAAGAAAAATTATTAACTTGTGGAGCAGATAGCTTGAGTAATTCAGAGTTATTGGCTATCATACTTAGGACAGGAACTAAAGGAGAGAACGTGCTTCAACTTAGTGGGAGGCTTTTATCAGAATTAGAAGGACTGGATGGTATTTTAAGTGCAAGTTTTAATGATATAATAAATATAAAAGGCATAAAAGGTGGAAAAGCTTCTCAAATTTTAGCGATAGCTGAACTTTTTAAAAGATTTAAAACATTAAAATCAATGAGAAGAGATATTAAAATAACTTCGCCTAAAGATTTAGCAGATCTCCTAATGGGAGAAATGAATGAGCTGAATCAGGAAATTTTAAAAGTTATATTATTAAGTACAAAGAATACAATTATTGGAATTAAGGATATTTTTAAAGGTAGTTTAAACACTTCGGTTGTTCATCCAAGGGAGATATATAAGGAAGCAATAAATAAGAATAGTGCTTCCATAATTATATGTCATAATCACCCGTCAGGTGATCCGACGCCTAGTAAGGAAGATATAAATATTACATTAAGAGTTAAAGAATGTGGAAACATTATAGGAATTCAATTAATAGACCACATTATAATAGGAAATAATAAGTTTATTAGTCTTAAAGAAAGAGGATTAATATAAGATTGGAAGGGGAAAAACGAATGGGATTTTTTGGATCAGGAAAAGATATGGGGATAGATTTAGGTACAGCGAACACCCTAGTATTTGTAAAAGGTAAAGGAATAGTTTTGAGAGAACCATCTGTTGTTGCAATGAATAACATGACAAAAAAAACATTAGCAGTTGGATCAGAAGCAAAGCTTATGATAGGTAGAACCCCTGGAAACATTGTAGCTATAAGACCATTGAAAGACGGAGTAATAGCTGATTTTGATACAGCTCAAACAATGATGAAAAGCTTGATAGAGAAAGTATCGACTAAGAATGCTTTTAAGAACCCAAGAATAATAGTATGTTATCCATCGGGGGTTACTGAAGTTGAGAAAAGAGCTATTGAGGAAGCAACAAAGCTTTCAGGAGCTAGAGATGTTATTTTAATGGAAGAACCTATGGCAGCAGCCATAGGAGCAGGACTTCCAGTAAGTGAACCTACAGGAAGCATGATAGTTGATATTGGAGGAGGTACTACAGAAGTAGCAATTATTTCTTTAGGCGGTATCGTAACTAGTAAATCACTTAGAATAGCAGGTGATGAATTAGATCAATCAATAATATCATATATCAAAAAGGAATTTAATTTGATGGTTGGAGAAAGAACTGCTGAACAAGTTAAGATGGAAATTGGATCAGCATACAGAACTTCAGATGAAGAAATGGTTATGGAAATTAAGGGAAGAGATATGATTACAGGTCTTCCTAAAATTGTTGAAATTTCAGAAACTCAAGTTAGAGAGGCATTAAAGGAACCTGTATATGCGATTATAGAATCAATTAAAACTACATTAGAAAAAACACCTCCAGAACTTGCTGCAGATATTATGGAAAAAGGAATAATGCTTGCAGGTGGTGGAGCTTACTTAAGAGGATTAGATACATTAATAAATAAAGAAACGAACATGCCTGTACATATTGCAGAGGCACCTCTTGATTGCGTAGTACTTGGAGCAGGAAAGGCACTAGAAGATTTTGATAAAATTAGTAGGGATCAAAGAGGTTAGTAGATGAGGCTTCTTAGAAATAAACTGGCAGTAACTATTATAGTACTGTCAGTTAGCTTTTTGGGATTAATAGTTTATTCTGCTAAGAGGGAAAATAGAAGTATTATTGAAAGTGGTGCCGGTAGTACTTTAAATCCTGTTCAAAGTATTTTATATAGTGGAACGAACAGAATTAAAGAAACGTTAGATTTTTTCTTGAATTTTTCAGAAGTAAAAGCTCAGAATAAAGAGCTGATAAATCAGAACGCAGAGCTTGAAAATCAATTAAGTTCTTATGCAAATTTAAAAGAAGAAAATGATAGACTAAGGCAAGTTTTAAATTTTGAGCAAGAAAGAAATAATTACAACTATATAGCGTGCAATATTAAAGGCTATAGTGGTGGAAATTTTTTAGATGGATATATTGTTGATAAAGGTAAGAAGGATAATGTTCAAAAGGGTATGATTGTCATAGGAGCTGAGGGGCTGGTAGGACAAGTAACAAGTGTAGATGATAGCACTTGCATAATTCAATCGCTGCTTAATGAAAATATCTCCGTAGGTGTCATGGTTCAAAGAACCAATGATGTTACTGGATATATAAAAGGTTTTAAAGATAAGCAAAATGGAAATTTAGCAAAGGTATATGATTTACCAATGGATTCTGATGTTAAAGAAGGGGACGTTATAACTACGTCTGGAGTTGGTATGCTTTATCCAAAGGATATTAGAATTGGAGAAGTGGTTAGTGTAGAAGAAGATAATATAAGAGTAATGAAAAATGCAGTAGTAAAACCATATGTAGATTTTAATAAATTACAGGAATTATTTATTGTATCTCCAAAAGATACAAAAGAAATTAAATACAATTAGAGGGTTTTAGATGGAAAAGTTAATTATAATTTTAGTTTCTATAGGTTTAGTCATATTAGATAATTCATTAGTACCATTTTTTTCGATAAATGGTGCTTATCCTAGTTTATTATTTACATTTGCTATTGCTTATTCATTGGTTCTAGGAAAAGAAAAGGCTGTATTCATAGGAGTTATAAGTGGAGTGCTTCAAGATATTTTCTTTTTTAATGGATTTGGAGTAAATTCTTTATTAAATTTATTATTATGTTTTTTTGCAAGTCTAATCGGAGTATCTATAATAAAGCATAAGAGATTAATACCTGTAATTTCAATTTTTTTTATTACAATTTTAAAGTATATTGGAGTGGCCTTTATATTTTATTTATTAGGTATAAAAATGCAGTTTTCAAGAAGTGTTCTTATGGGTATATATAATGGAGTAGTAATGTTTTTTGTATATAAGTTAGTGATAAAATTTTATGATGACGAGTATTCAAAGCAAAGATGGAGGTTTAAATGATAGTAAATAAACCAACAAATAAAAAGAAAAAAAGAACTTCAAGATATACTGTTTTAACTATTATTATGGCATCTATATTTTCAATAATTATTTTTAGGCTGATATATCTTCAAGTGTTTAATTATGAAGAATATAAAGATAAAGCTGATGTAACATCAACAAGATTTATAGCAGATACAGCTCCAAGAGGAAAAATATATGATGACAAAGGTAACACTTTAGCCACTAATATACAAACATATACTCTTACATATACAAAGACAGATGATGCAGAAAAGCAGTTTTATACAACAATGAAAGAGCTTTTCAAGATATTAGACGAAAATGGAGAGAAGATTCAAGATACATTATCATTAAAGATTGATGATAATAATAATATATATTTTGATTATAAAACGAGTGATAAAGAATCACAAAATGCGGAAGAATTGAGATTTAAAAAAGATAGAGGTCTAAATGATATATTAAAAAATAAGGATAAAGATCTAAAAGATGTTGAAGAATTATCTGATGAACAAAGTGCCGAGCTTGATCAGAAGCTATTACAGCTTACACCAGAAGATTCATTCTATGCTTTGGTAAGAGAATATGGTTTAATTGGGCTTGTAGATCCAGATTATGCATCAAAAGCAAAAAGTAAGATATATTCTAATATGACAGATAAAGAATTGACTGATGAAATTGTAAAACAGGGATATTCCTTAAATGACATTAGAAAATTTATGGTTATAAAAGATTTAATAAAGATGCAAAGTTTTAAAGGATATAAATCAGTAACCATTGCAGGAAATATCAAAAAAGACACAGCATTAATAGTCATGCAGAAGAATTATGATTTACCTGGAATAAATGTAAGTTCGGCGCCAATAAGATCATATCCATATAATAATTTGGCATCTTCGGTTTTAGGCTATGTGTCTTCAATTAATGATACACAAAAATCAACCTATGAACTTAAAGGGTATGATGTTTCATCAGATTTAGTTGGAAAATCTGGGATAGAATCTGCTTTTGAAGATCAACTAAAAGGTGTTAAAGGCGGAACTACAGTTAAAGTTAACTCTCAAGGTTCTGTCACTCAAAAACTATTTGAACTTCAATCTTACCCAGGAAATGATGTACATCTTACAATAGATAGAGATATTCAATATGCAGCTGAACAGGCATTAGCTGATAAAATTGAAGATTTAAGGGCTAATGGAAGAGATGATAAAGGAAATAGACTTGCAAATGCAACTAGAGGAGCATTGGTTGCAGTCGAAGTTAAAACAGGAAGGGTATTAGCTTTGACAAGTTATCCTAATTTTAATCCTAATTTATTCACAGTTCCTGGACAATTAACACCTGAACAGTATCAGGACTATTTTAATCCTGATCTAGAAAAGTTTGGGCAGGAATTTATTAAAAGAATGGGACTTAATAAAACTGTTGATGATTTATTTCCAGTGAGAAATGGAGCTAGAACAGATCCGTATGATTTATATCCAAAAGCAATGTTTGATTATGCCACTCAGGCACTAATCCCACCTGGTTCAACATTTAAGCCGCTTACAGCTGTTGCAGGTTTGGAATCTGGAGTAATAACTCCTGGTACAGTGATAGATGATGTAGGAGCATTCAATATACATCCGGAAATTTTTGGTAAAGCTTTTGGACCCAAAGGACTAGAGGGGCCGCAGGGAAATATAAATTTAACCACAGCCATAGCAAAATCTATTAACTTCTACTTTTATGAAACTGCGACTAGAATGTATATACAGGCAGGAGGCAAGGCTAATAATGTTGAAGCACTAAATTCCCTTGCTAAATATGCTTGGCAGTTTGGAATGGGAGTTGATCCAAATGGTAATGCAAAGAAATCAACAGGAATAGAAATAGGAGAAAACTTCGGTGAGACTTATAATTTTACTGACAATAAAAAGTTAGTTTTATCAATGTCTACAGATAATATAATTACTTTTTTAAGTAGCGGTCAATATAATGGAGTGTCCTTTATTCCAATTGATGTAAAAGATTCTGATAATGATAGTGATGCACTTAAAGCAGCTAAGAAGGCAATTAAAAGTAAAGTTAAAGATGCTATAGATAAGGATTCTGATAATCCGCAAGCAGTAGGCCATGATGCCTTCGCAAAGGATATTAAAAAAGATGTTTTAGACTTTATGAATAATTCAGATGAATATAAAGCAAGTATATCTGGAAGAAATGTAAATATTGATTCTCAGGCTGGAATAATTGCAGAAGAATTAGCTCAGTTTGCAACTAATGATACACCAGGACAAGTAAGATCACCAGGTTCACTCGTTTCAGCATCAATAGGTCAGGGGATGAATAACTTTACTCCATTGCAACTAGTATCATACATATCAACTCTTGCAAATGGAGGAACAAGATATAAGATTCATTTAGTAGATAAAGTTACAGATGGAGATGGAAATGTAGTTCAAGAGTTTAAACCGGAAGTTTTAAATACAGTTAAAATGTCAAAAGAAACTCAAGAAGCTGTTAAACAAGGAATGACAGCTGTTAACCAGGAAGCAGATGGTACAGGTAGTACTACATTTCTAGGATATCCAATACCAACAGCTGGTAAAACTGGTACAGCCGATGTTGATCCTGATCATCAATTGGAATACGGTAGAGAACCTTATGCAACTTATGTGAGTTTTGCTCCAGCAAATGATCCACAGATAGCTGTGGCAGCAGTCGTATTTGATGGAGGTCATGGTAGTAATATCGCATCAGTAGTAAAAGCAGTTTATGATTCTTATTTTAAGGATCAATTACAAAATGATACACAGTATACTTCATCATCGGATACGTGGAAAAAATATGTTTTGGGCAATCCGTATAATCAAGGTACGAGTGCTTCACAAACAGTAGCAAATAATAATAATAATAATAGTAACAATAGTAATACTGCAGGAACTCAGGATAAAATTGTAGCTAAAAAGGATTAAGGCACAATCAAAAAATGAAAAATAAATTATATATATGTTAGTTAAGTTAATTTTCTCTATTAGGATATACAATAATAAATGTTGTATAATAAAACCTAATAGAGATTTTTTTGCTTAAGGCACAATCAAATAAATAATAAGTCCATTTGTCAGCGGATTTTACATCATGTTGTGGCAGCAAGTTGCCTTAATAGGCCTTCTATAAGGACAATTTGTCTCTTTGCCTGATGAAAAAATATCAACGGCAATTTTGAAATTGTTATTTACTATCATCTGCCTTAATTAATGGAGGATAATATGAAATATAACAATATATTACAAGGTAAATTTATATCAAGGCCAAATAGATTTATCGCATATGTAGAGATTAATAACAAGATAGAAATCTGCCATGTTAAAAATACAGGAAGATGCAGAGAATTGTTAACTCCTAGTGCAACGGTATTTGTAGAAGAAAATGATAATCCTAAGAGAAAGACTAAATTTTCGCTTATAGGAGTTATTAAGGAAAATAGAATGATTAATATGGATTCGCAAGTTACAAATAAGGTTGTTAAAGAATGGATTTTAAAGGGAAATCTATTTAAAGAACTTACTTTATTAAAACCAGAAACTAAATATAAGAATTCAAGATTTGATTTTTATGTTGAAACAAAAAATAAAAAAGCTTTCATAGAAGTAAAAGGGGTGACATTAGAAGAGGAAGGCATTGTTAGATTTCCAGATGCACCTACTGAAAGAGGCGTTAAGCACATTAATGAACTTTGTGAATGTATACAAGATGGATATGATGCTTACATAATATTTGTAATACAGATGAAGGATGTTCTACATTTTGAACCGAATGTGAAAATGCATAAGGAATTTGCTAAAGCATTAAAAAAAGCCCAAAAATATGGTATGAATATATTAGCAGTGGATTGTGAAGTTACAGAAGATAGCATTAATATAAAAGATTATGTTAAGGTTATAATATAAGGCGCAATCAAAAAATAATAGACCAGCATACGTGCATCTTTGGCCTATTATTTATTTTCATTTGCCTAAATAATTAGGAATAATGGACGATAATTTAAACGTGAAATATTTATAAAATATGTATTGAAAAAAGCTGCAGATTTTCCTTCCTTAATTTGTCGCTAATTATGATTTTTTATAAGTTTTTACAAAATTTAATCAGAAATCATTGAAAGAAATGTATGAAAATAGCTTGTATAATGTTATAATTTTATATAGGTAGCCATTTTCGAAAGAATTTAACTATTTTAACCTGCAAAACTTATCGGAGGTCATTAATGTATAATAATGATGGTATTTTAATAAAAGGTAATAAAGATGGAATAAATACAACCATTAATATGGAGAGATTTTCTTGTTTTGATGATATGCTTTTAGTATTAGTAAAAAAGCTTTCTAAGGGAAAACACTTTTATAAAAACACAACATTAATTTTGAGAATAGATTTGGAAGCTATTAGCAAAAAGGAATTGGGAACTCTTAAAGAAACTTTGCTAACTGAAATAGAACTGAAGGATATCGTATTAGAAAATATAGAAAAAGAGTCTGAAATAGAACAAGCAAATAAAAAAGAGAGCAGAGTATTTTCAGGTGTATACGAAGGAAAGACTAAGTTTATACGAAAAACCGTTAGAGGTGGCGAGTGCATAAATTATCAAGGAAATATAGTCATAATTGGTGATATAAATAGTGGAGCAGAAGTTTATGCAGCAGGTAATGTAATTGTTTTAGGCAGGATAAGAGGTAAAGTAAGTGCAGGAGCTAATGGAAATACAAAAGCAGTAATTGCTGCATTTTCATTGCAGCCAGAAATATTAAAAATTGCAAATGTTATAGCAATGTCTCCAGATGATCCTGAAAAACCAAAGTATCCGGAATTGGCAAGGATTAAGGATGGGTTAATAATAGTTGAACCGTATTTACCAAATAAATATATATATTAGAATATCGGAGGGATTTTTTTTATGGGAGTATCTATAGTGGTAACATCAGGTAAAGGTGGTGTTGGGAAAACTACAACTACAGCTAATATAGGAACTGCGTTAGCATCGTTAGGTAAAAAAGTAGTTGTTATTGATGGTGATACAGGACTTAGAAATTTAGATGTATTACTAGGTTTAGAAAATAGGATAGTATATACAATAATTGATGTAATAGAAGGAAGATGTCGATTAAAGCAAGGTCTTATAAAAGATAAAAGATTTCAAAATTTATGTCTTTTGCCAACAGCTCAGACAAAAGATAAAGATGATATAAGTCCGCAGGAAATGCTTAAAATAGTAAATGAGCTAAGGGAAGAATTTGATTATGTATTAATAGATTCACCAGCAGGTATCGAGCAGGGATTTGAAAATGCAGTAATTGGTGCGGAAAAGGCGATCATAGTTGTAAATCCTGAAATAACATCTGTTAGGGATGCAGACAGAGTTATTGGTAAGCTTGATGCGAAAGGATTAGATGATCATTCAGTAATTATAAACAGATTAAATTATGAAATGACAAAGAATGGTGATATGCTTGATGTTACTGATATAATAGAAACTCTTTCAATAGAGTTATTAGGGGTAGTACCAGATGATAAGAATATAACTATTTCAACTAATAAAGGTGAACCAATTGTATTAGATGAAAATGCATTTGCAGGACAAGCATTTAAAAATATTGCAAGAAGGATCATGGGAGAAGAAGTTCCGCTTATGAATTTACATATAGAAGAACATCAGGGCTTTTTAGGCTCCTTAAAGAAGCTATTTAAGCGTAATTAGGGGAGGATTAAAGATGGGTTTTTTTAAGAATTTAAACAATAAACCAACACCTAAAGAGGTTGCGAAGGATAGATTAAAATTAATTCTTATACACGATAGAGGAGAAATTGCTCCAGAGATTATAGATAAAATAAGAGAAGAAATTTTGGAAGTAATCTCTAAGTATATTGATATACAAGTGGACGATGTTGAAATATCAGTAAATAAGAGCGGTGATGACGAAGGTGAAAATACTTCTGCATTGATAGCAAATATTCCTATCAAAAATGTAAGAGGAAGATAAGGCACAATTATTAATGGTCAATTAAAATATAAGAGGCATTTATTTTAAGGAAGTTAAAGTTTTAAGTCTTTCTAAAAATGCATCTTATATTTTTTTGTAATTATTAAAGTAATAGAAATTTGAAAAAAGCATAAAACTTAAAAATTAACTAATAATAATGTTTCTATGAAGTTAATAAGTATAATAATTTGTTTTACTAGAAACATTAAAAAATAATAAATAAATCCTTGAAATTATTACAAAATTATTATGATTCATTTAGTATGTATAATTATTATGGAGAATGTAGTAATAATAATGTATAATTAAGATGAATTAAGTTACATAAAAATAAACCTTATTAGAACAGAACCTTAAGGATATTATTACAATTTTGATCTTTTATTGTTAATGCTTAGAAATATAGAAAGTTAAGTGGACTTCGTAGCTCTAATTATTGGCAGGAATAAATGTAATTAGGAGGTGAAAAATTGTTTAGACAATTAAAATTAGATGTAAGACTAATCAAGGAAATTGATAAAACTCTTTTGATTTCTTTAATTCTTTTAGTCTTATACGGTACGTTTAATATATATTTATGCACAAAGGGAATAGAGAATGGGCCAAATTTTACAAGGCAGCAGTTGTCCTGGTTCTTACTATCACTTGTTGGCCTATATAAATTCATTTCAATAGATTATACAATAT
>JAEZKY010000070.1 GCA_023435985.1 Bacillota bacterium
CTAAAGATGCGCAGTTTCTATCACAAGATCCAAAGGTATGGCAAGATAATATTGATTGGCTTGCGAAAAAAGGATTGCTTAAGAAATCCTTTGATGCTTCTGAGATTGTTGAAAATTTAAAATATTAGAGCAAATAATTGAAACACTAGTCATAGAAAGATTAGTGTTTTTTTATGCAAAAAGTTTTTATATCATAAGAAGAATTAAGATATTGACATCTGATTCTACAGAGCGTAGAATTAATTCTACAAGATGTAGAATTAAATAATATGAATAGAAAAGAGGTTAAGCTGTGAAATTGATGAAGATTTCTGAATCAGAAATGGAGATTATGAAGATTGTTTGGAAAAAGCATGAGCCTGTTGCTACAGCTACTATTTTAGAAGAATTGCCAAAGGAAAATTCATGGAAGACAACTACGGTAATGACGCTTTTAAGCAGGCTTGTTGAAAAAGGAATTCTAAAAGTTAAAAAAATAGGGAAGTTAAATCATTATATTCCTAAAGTTACAGAAGAGAAATATAAAGCAGTTCAAACTAATATGTTTTTAGAAGACATGTATAATGGATCAATCAAAAATTTTATGGCAACATTATATAATAATAAGGATATTAGTGAGAAGGATATTTCAGACTTAAAGAAGTGGATTGATGAGGTATAAATATGGATAACATAGCTTTTATCTTAAAGATGTCATTAAGCGGCAGTATTTTATTTTTGGTTATTTTATTATTTAGGCCGCTTACTAAAAAAGTATTTAGTTCTAGTTGGAATTATTATATTTTAGTTATCGTACTTTTTAGTTTTATTGTTCCTATGGGAAGCTTTGTTGAATTACCTGAAGAATTAGATTACAAGTTACCAATAGTACAGATGGAAGCTTTTAATAATCAGAGTAGAGAATTAAATATGACAGAGCTAGACAGGGAGGATATAGATGAGGAAAATAATGGTTCAATCCTTCAGGATAATAATAAGTTAGAAATTACAAATCAAAGTAATATAAAAGAAAAATCAAAAGGAATTTATGAAATACTTCGTAAAAATATAATGCTTTATATATGGCTGATAGGTGTATGTGTATTTTTAATAAAGGAGATTTTTATTTATAGATTTTTTTATAAAAAGCTAAAAAATTTAAGTACTGATATTACAAAAGAAAAGATAGAGGATGTATTAATTAAATGCAAGGCAGAGTTAAAAGTAAATAAAAAAATAATAATAAAAGAATGTGATTATATAAAGAGCCCAATGATTACAGGAATAATTAATCCAGTAATTACTCTTCCTAAAATGGACCAAAATGATGAGAAACTTGAAATGGTTCTAAGTCACGAATTAATTCATTATAAGCGTAAGGATTTATGGATAAAGATCATTGCACTTATTGTAAATATGTTAAATTGGTTTAATCCTCTAACATATATGCTTAGAAGCAGTATCAATATTGAGTGTGAGCTATCCTTAGATGAGTGTTTAGTAAAGAATATGGATAAATTAAAAAGGAAATATTATGGACAAATAATATTGGAATTGATAGAAGAATCTGAAAGGAGATCATTAATTATGGGAACAGCTTTATTTAAGAATAGAAAAGAAATTGAAAATCGTTTAAAAAAGATCATGTATTTTAAAAAATCTAAAAAGTCAATTGTATACATTTCTCTTATTTCTGCGATAATTTTTACTTTTACTAGTGCATTAACTTCAACAGTGGTTTTTGCCTCAAATGGCTCAAAAGTAAAGAATAGTTTGGTGTCAACTGAATTTGCAGTATTTGTTTCAGAAGATGGGCTTTATATGTCCGACTTAAAAGAAAATAATACTAGTATTCTTGATAAAGGGGATAAAATTGATGAGCCTTTGATATCGAGAGATGGAGAAAATGTTGCATACATCAAAGAGGGTTCTCTATATATCTGTAACATTAATACAAAAGAAACTCAAGAGGTAGCTAAAGACATAGAATCATATGATTTTGATAGTGAAAATAATTTGATATATTCTACAAAAGAACCTGGAATTTCAATATATGATACTGGAGCTAAAAAATCATCAAGTCTTATTAGTAATGAATATAAATATTACAATATTAAATGTGATAGCAAAAATAAAGTTTATGCAAGTAAAAGATATGATTATACAGAAGGAGGACACTTAAATTCAAAATCGCTTGGAATAATAAGCTATGATTTAAGTAATAAATCTGAAAAAGTTATTTTAGAAGGCAAACCGCTAATTAATAATGAGATTGGTGAACATCCTACAAATGCTCAGATACTTGAATCACTTGGATCAACACCAAATGTTGCAAAAATATCAACAGATGATAAATATCTGTATATCTGGAACAGTCCGAATTCTGGATCAACTGCATCAGATATTAATCAATTTATTGTATATGATGTTATAAATAATAGGGTTATTGATTTTACTGGAGATAATAATGGTGGAAATAGTGAAGGCATATATGGATTACATTATGAGGATAATATTTCACAAAATCCATTAAATAGTGATATTGTTGCTGTTAATGAAGGTATTGATAGAGATATGTTTGAAAATAAAAATTTAGGTGTAGCAGATATTAAATCTAATAATTTTGTTAAGCTAATTCCAGAAGATCAGGTATCTATGACACCATGTTATTCAAGTGATGGCAAAAATATATTATATTCAGCAAGTAACAAGCTAGATAGTAATGCTACATCTTCAGTTTATAAAGATTGGGAAAATCAGCCCCATAATATTTATGAAATAAATACAGAATCTCAAAAGATAACACAAGTTACAAATGGAAAGTATTTTGATTTCATGCCTAAATACTTATTAAATAATGAGATATTATTTGTAAGAGATGATGGAGGCTCGTTTGGTTTATGGAAGATAAAGGATGGAAATGAAACTAAACTTGCCGCTTCTTTAAATTTTAAAGATAAGTATATAAATAGCTGGTATTATGGACACTATGACACTGAAAAAGTTATAGATGTGTTTGTAAAGTAATAAATTTAGAAAGTGAGTTCTTAATAAAATAGTTGATTCAAATTCAGCAGTATGAAAAATTTGGAATTAAGTATTCAAAGGATTAAGTTCATAGTGAAAGACTGGCTTTTGCTGGTCTTTTATTATGAACTTAATAATATATTTAATTATGACTATTTATGTTTCAAAGGAGCTGAACTTACTTGGCTACAGAAACTGATTTTATACAGCCAGATAACCCAACTGATGAAGAGAGATACGAAATGTTAAGAATAACCTTGCAAAAAGTAAAGCGAATGGAGGATTTTGATAATATAGTAGAATTACTTAGTCCGCCAAAAGATATTACAAAAATTGTTGAGCCTGGAAGCTGTAAAGGAATTAAAGTTGGAATAATAGGTGGAGGAGTTGCAGGACTTGCATCAGCCTTTGAACTTAGAAAGGCAGGTTTTGATATTACAATTTTTGAAACTGAAGAGAAACGTATTGGAGGAAGAATTTATACACATTATTTTGATGAAGATAAGAGACTTTATGGAGAGCTTGGAGCTATGCGCATACCTGTAGATCATGAAAGCACATGGTACTATATAAATAAATTTAAATTGAAGACAAGGCCATTTATTCAAGATAATAAAAATGCATTTATTTATATAAGAAATAAACGGGCCAGAAATGATCCGGAAGGAAAAAGTGTAATGGAAAATATTTATCCTGAATTTAATTTGACTCCAAGAGAAAGAAATACGCCATGGCAAAAACTTATTTCAGATGCATTAGCAAGTAATTTATATAAGATAAATCCTAATATAAGAAAAGAATTGTTACAGGTGAAAAAAGAATATTCTTTAACTATTCAATATTTAGGTGATTTTAGAATACGAAAAGTCCTAGAAAAAATGGGATTAAGCGAAGGAGCTATAGAGTTAATTTCGGGATTAGCTCCTTTCCTTGGATGCTTTTATTATAATAGTTATTCTGAAAACCTAATTGAAGAATATACTGTAGATTATGCTTATAGATATGAAATAGTTGGGGGAACGCTTAATTTACCACTTTCTTTTTATAATTCATTAATGTCTAAATCACCTAAGGAATACAGTGATATCCAGGAAAATGATTTGGGAACAGTGAATTGGAAGAATGGAAAAACAGTACTTGGTATTTATAAGAAAAATCCTAATCAAGTTATTCTGGAATTTAAAGATGAAAAATCTTCGGAAATATTAAGTGAAACTTTTGATTTTGTTATTTGTGCAATTCCATTTTCAAGTCTTAGGAATGTGGAAATATATCCTATGTTTAGCACGGGGAAAATGCAAGCAATAAAGGAAGTTTTTTATACATCATCACAAAAAACTATATTCTTATGTAACGAACGGTTTTGGGAAAAAGGTGATGAGAAAGAAAGAATAATTGGAGGAGGATCTAACACGGATTTGCCTATTGAAACTATATGGTATCCTAGCAATAATAGTAATAATGGATATGAGCAGAAAGTTTCAACTGGAAGAAAATATAATTTGAGAAATGAATCTGGCGTTTTGTTAGCATCTTATAATTTGACGCAAGATGCTATACGAGTTGGGAATTTAAGTGAGAAAGCTCGTTTTGAAGAAATAAAGAGACAAGTTGAAGCTGTACATGGCTTACCAAGAGGATACTTGGATTCAGTAGTAGAGGATTTTAAAACAGTTGATTGGAATAGAGAGAAAGGTTTCTATGGGGGATTTTGCTATTTTATGCCAGATCAGCAAAGGCTTTTTTCATATGCAATGGCTGAGCCGGAATATGATAATAAGGTTTATTTTGCGGGAGAGCATATTTCATTAATACATGGCTGGATAGAAGGATCTTTAAGCACTGGAATGCAGGCAGCCAATGATATAGCAGAATGCTGTAAAAGTATGTGAGAGAGAGCTGCCTAAAAGTAGGAATATGATTTCTATTTCTGGTGGCTTTTTTTTAAGAAAAATTATATGTTATTAAATTAAATTTTCTAGTATAATAGTACAGGAAGGGAGTAAGTACGATGAGAAAAAAAAGGCAAAATAAACGTAATAAACTCATATCGGGAGCTGTGATTTCTCTTTGTTGTTTAGCTGCTATGTATTCAGGAGTAGCACTTTATTCAGTTAATCACTTTAATTTTGGAACCAAAATTAATGGTGTTAATGTAGGGGGAAGAAGTGTTGAGGAAGCCCAGAAAGAATTATCCTCTCAGATGCAGAACTATACGCTTGAATTAGATGAACGAGGAGATACAAAAGAAGAAATCAAAGGTACAGATATTGGGCTTAAATATGATCTAGATAAGATTAAGGACATAAAGAATGATCAAAATCCTTTCGCCTGGATTACTACGCTTTTTAAGAAAAGTGATTCTGAGACACCTGAAATAATTTCATATGATAAAGATTTATTAAATAAATCAGTTGACAATTTATCTTGTGTTAATAATAAGAAGGTGACTAATCCCCAAAATGCAAGTTTTGAGTATAAAGATGGAAGCTTTGAAATTGTGGATGAGGTTTTAGGTAATAAAATAAATAAAGATGCTTTACACGATAATATAGCAGATGCGGTACTTAGTGGAAAAACATCCATAAACCTAGATACAAATAATAGTTATGAAAATCCTAAATATACTTCAAAGTCACAGGAAGCTTCAGATACCAAAGATGTTCTCAATAAATATGCAGGGGTAACTATTACTTATGATTCTAATGATAAAAAAGAAGTCTTAGATGGTTCTACAATACATAATTGGCTCAGCGTTAATGATAATTTAGAAGTTACATTTGACGAAAATAAGGTTAGGAGTTATGTAGACAAATTAGCCGGAATTTATAATACCTTTGGAAATACAAGAAATTTTGTAACATCTACACAAAAAACAATACAAGTAAGTGGTGGAAATTATGGATGGATTGTAGATAAACCTAAAGAGGTTAAGGATTTAATAGAAACTGTAAAAGGCGGACAAGATGTAACAAAAGAACCAGACTATGCACAAAAAGCTTTTGTTAAAGGCAGTAATGATGTTGGAGATACATATGTAGAAGTTAATTTAACAAAACAGCATGAATGGTTTTATAAAAATGGAGCTTTAGTTGTAGAAGGTGATGTTGTTACAGGTAATGTAAGTAATAATACAGGAACACCAGCAGGGACTTATGTTTTAAATTATAAAGAGAAAAATGCAACTTTAAAAGGTGAAGATTACGTCTCTCCAGTAGATTATTGGATGCCTTTTAACGGAAATATTGGAATTCATGATGCAAGCTGGAGATCTACATTTGGGGGGAATATTTATATGACAAGTGGTTCTCATGGTTGTGTAAATTCAATACCTAGTGTAGCTAAAACAATATTTGAAAATATTGAGCCGGGAACTCCAATTGTAGTATATAATGAATAAGGAATTATTTGATTTATATTTTATTAATAGAATCTTAATACTATTAAATGGTATAGATATGTAAAGTTATGTTAATATAAAAGCAGGTTTAGATGGAAAGTCTTAACCTGCTTTTATTATTATAGTGAGCTTAATATCAATACTGATTAAGTATGAATATTAATTTAGGAGGTACATTATGGATATAAGAATTCTTATAGCAGAAGACGATGGCATATTTAGAGAGCTTGTATGTGATATAGTTAGAAAAGAAGGATACTTTCCAGTAGAAGCATGTGATGGAAAAGAAGCAATTGATATTTTTTTTAAATCCAATGATATTGATCTAGTAATATTAGATGTAATGATGCCTATATATGATGGATGGGAAGTTCTTAAAGAAATACGAGCGCATTCTGATGTGCCAGTAATTATGCTGACAGCATTAGGGGATGAAAGACATGAAGTAATGGGGTTAAAGAAAGGTGCAGATGATTACATTTCAAAACCCTTTAGTTATGAAATTTTTATTGCTCGTCTTAATAATATTATTAAGAAATTAAAAAAAGAATATTCAAATAAAATGAAGGCAGGAAAAATAACCATAGATCCAGGAATTCATAAAGTTATAATAGATGAGTTGGAAGTTAAATTGAATCATAAAGAATATAGCCTTCTTATTTATCTTGTTAAAAATGCTAATACTATTTTAACAAGAGAACAGATATTAAATAAAGTGTGGGGATATAATTTTGACGGAGATGCGAGAACTATAGATACTCATATTAAAACCTTACGAGCAAAACTATTAAAGGAAGGAAATTGCATAAAAACAGTGAGAGGAAGCGGATATATGTTCGAGGTAGAAGAATATGAAAACAATTAAAACAAAAATGTCTATAATTTTTTTGATACTTATGTTTTCTTTAATTTTAAGTGGCATACTTTTAAATTCGGTATTCTTACAATCATATTATATTTATAAGAATAGAGGAAACTTAGTATCAATAAGCCAAAAAATCAAAGAAGAATATGCTAGCAGTGAAGGTAATAACTATGAATATGCTGATAGTGTACAAAATATAGATAATATAAATACCATAATTATTGATAAAAATTATAATATGAAATATAATTCGCTTTACTCAAAATCAGCTGATGAAGAAAAGGGATTAACTAAAGAAATAAAACAAAGTATTTCAGATTATGAGAAAAAGCTTTCCAAAAAATATGTTTATTATATTGATGAAAAGGATAATGAGCAAAGAACAAAATTGGTTTTTATTTCTCAAATAGATGATAATAATTTTATTATCTTAAAAAAATCTTTTAAAAGTATACATGAAAGTGTAGTAATAGCAAATGAGTTTTATATAATTGCAGGCGTTATAGTGATATTTATGGGTACTATATTTATACTTATTTTTTCTAATAAAATTACGAAACCAATTATAGAGATGAGCAAAGTTGCAGAAAATATATCTAATCTTAAGTTTGATAAGGTTGTGAAAGTTAATTCGGAAGATGAAATTGGAAGATTAGGAGATAGTATAAATAGAATTTCTGAGAAGTTGAATAAAAGCATAGATGAGTTAAAGAAAGATGTGGAACGCAAAAAGGAACTTATAAGAAATATGTCTCATGAATTAAAAACACCAATAGGAATAATTAAAGGGTATTCAGAAGGTTTAAAATATGGAGTGGTTAATGATAGAGAAAAGATGGATAAATACTGCACAATTTTAGCAGAAGAATGTGATAGAATGGATGAGCTAATCAAAGAACTTTTAGATTATTCTATGATTGAAGGTGGAATGACTGAGCTAAATCTAATTACTTTTGATATTTATAAATTTTTAACTAAGATTGGGGAACGCTTTAGACCGATATTTGATGAAAAAAGTATTAATTTTAACTTAGATTGTATGAAAAATTATAAAGTTTGTGCGGATGAGGATGTGCTTGAAAAAGCTGTAAATAATTTTATTACAAATGCAATTAATCATATATCAGGAAAAAGATTAATCAATGTAATTTGTGAAGAAAAAGAAAATAAAATAAGAATAAGTGTTTTTAATACAGGAGATAATATACCTGAAAAAGAAATGTACAAAATTTGGGATGTGTGTTATAAAGTTGATAAAGCAAGGTCAAGGAAATATGGAGGACATGGAATTGGTTTATCATTTGTAAGATTAATAGCACAGCTGCATAGAGGAACAGCTTGGGTAGAAAATGTAACTGAAGGTGTGATTTTTTATATTGAATTGCCTGGAGCTGATTTTTAATTATATTTCACGTAAATTTCACAAAAGAACTTTATTATATATTTTGTAATCAGCTAAAGCTGAGTTATAAATATATTTCTTTAAGTCAAAGGAGAGATAAATATGAAAAAGAAGAAAATATTAGGTATAGCTGTTGCAGCAATAATTGGAGTTTCAAGTATCATTCCAGCGTTTGCAGATACTACTGCGTCTCAAAGTCAAACGACTAGTACAGTACAAAGTCAACAAACAGATAAATTGAGCAAACAAGAAAAACTTGCAAAAAAAGCAGCAAAATTAGGAATAGATATTACAGGCTTAACAAATGAACAGGCAAGAGATAAAATAAGAGAAGCAGAGGCAGCAAAGCTGGGAGTAGACATTTCAGGTTTATCAAAAGAAGATGCTAAAGCAAAAATAAAAGCGGCTAAAGAAGCTAAAAAACAAACAGTGACTGAAAAGCTTACACAAAGAGCTGCTAAACTTGGTGTGGATATTACAGGCTTAGCAGGTGAGCAGGCAAGGGAAAAAATAAGAGAAGGAGAAGCAGCAAAGTTAGGTGTAGATATCACAGGTTTATCAAAAGAAGATGCAAAGGCGAAGATAAACGCAGCTAGAGAAGCTAAAAAACAAAGCATAACTAATAAACTCAAAGAAAAGGCAGCGAAGCTTGGTATAGATGTTAATGGTCTAACTAATAAACAAATAAAAGAAAAAATTAAAGAGAGTAAGCAAATTTCAAATACAACAACCATAGCGGAATAACTTGATAAAAAGTAATGATAAAACCATGTAGTTAATATATAGCTACATGGTTTTATCATTATAAAATAGGATAGAAATTATATAAGTGTAGGAACAATAATTAGACTAATGCATAATGTATAAATATAACCAAGTAAATATATATGAATTATATGAAAAAAGAAGTGAAAGTAATTAAGCTTTAGATATTGTTTTCGCTTCAAGTTACAAAAAGGTGTAATTAACTTTATGAAAAGCAATGATAAAAAAGGGGAAATACAATGAATTCAACAGAATACTTTGATAACGTAGCATTGAATTGGAATAAAATGCGAAGTGAATATTTTAAGGATGAAGTAAGAGAAAAAATAATACAGAAGTTAGATGTGAGAAATAAGGTGATAGGAGATTTAGGGTGTGGAACAGGATTTATTTCATTAGGACTTGCAGGCCAAAGTCCAAGTATTGTTTTTGCAATAGATCAGTCGTTGAATATGCTTAGAGAATTAAAAAAAGAAATAACTAAACAAAGTTTTAATAATGTGTATCCAATAAAATCTACATTAGATGAGTTAGTTTTATTTGATGATTCATTAGATGCGATAACTATAAATATGGCTCTTCATCATATAACAAATCCTAATAAAAGCATAAAAGAGATGCATAGAGTATTAAAGAAAGGCGGAAAAATAGTAATTTCAGATGTTTATAAGCATAACGGTGAATGGGCTAAAGAAGAAATGCATGATGAATGGCTGGGATTTAGTGAAAATGAAATAAAGGAATGGCTCAAAGATGCTAATTTTAAAGAAATTGAGATAGAAGATACAGAATTAAAGGCAATAGGGATATCGAGTGAAGGAGATTACACAAAGACAGGTATATTCTTGGCTACAGCAATAAAGTAATTTGAATTTGTAGTAGATATGGAGAAGATTTGATAAGTGTATAAATTATTTGTAAATTTTATTGTATTTGTTAAAAATGATGAAAGAAACTTAAGCTTTAGTGAAGAATGCAAGTTTCTTTCATTATTTTTTATTTAAAATTATAATTAGGTTTTATAATGGTATCGTAAACATAATTTTTTGTAAATGTTATCAAAAAAAAGTAAGTGAATTTGTATAAAAAAGTGGAACAATATGCTTGAATATAAAAACAAATCATTGTATAATACATACTGTTAGTACACGAACAATATGTACGGAAATAATTTACAAATGGAGGGGTAATATGAAAAAGACTATGTTAGTTTGTTTAGTTGCGGCAATGATACTTAGTGGATGTAGTTCGGCTGCAAATACAGCAGGTACAAAAACTAACTCACAAATTACTGCGCAAACAACAACAGATGAGCAAGCTAAGGTTAAATATATTATGGCTGGTAAAATTGACTCAAATGATCAAGTAAATATAGCTTCAAAAATTTCAGCAAGAGTTTCAGAGGTATTGGTTGATGTTGGGTCAAATGTAAATGCAGGGGATGTAATTGTTAAATTAGATACAACGGATTTACAAGCCCAAGTAGATCAAGCACAGGCAGCAGTAAATACTGCAAATGCAAGTTTGACTAATGCAATGAATAGTACAAGACCAGAACAAATTGAACAAGCACAGGCAGCACTGGATAGTGCAAATAAAAGCTATGATGTTGCGAAAAAGAACTATGATCGTATTAAATCTTTAGTAGATGCACAAGCAGCTACACAACAGCAGCTTGAAACTGCTGATCAGCAGCTTTCAGCGGCAACAGCACAACAAAAATCGGCTGAAGATCAATTGAAGATGCTGCAAGATGGTGCAACAGAAACTAGTATTGATGTTTATAAAGCACAAGTAGAACAAGCACAGGCAGCTTTAAAGACTGCACAAACAGCTTTAGATAATGCAACTATTACATCACCAATTTCAGGAAAAGTTAATGCTAAAAGTATTAATGTAGGTGAGATGGCGTCCCCAGGGGCAGCACTTGTTTCAATATCAGATCCTAATTCGTTAGTAGTAAATGCATACGTGCCTTTAGAGATTTCAAATCAATTAAAAGAGGGAAGCGATGTGACTGTTAGAGTATCAGAAGCAGGAGATACTGAATTTGAAGGTAAAATAGCAGTTATAAATTCAAAATTAAATTCCCAAAGTAATAATGTTTTAGTCAAAGTAAGTTTATCAGATCCAAATTCATTATTAAAACCTGGTATGTTTGCAGAAATTGGACTAAAGGAATAAGGAAAGAGGTGACTTCAATATGAATGGAAAGCGTAAAATATTAATTATTGGAATTTTAATAGCAATTGTAGTGGCATTAGGGAGTATAGGTTTTTATTATTGGTACGAAAATACATATTATGTTTCTACAGAAGACGCAAAAATTGATGCAGATTTTGTAAGTGTAATTCCGCAAATTTCAGGTAAGTTATTAGAACTTAACGTTGATGACGGAGATGTAGTTACAAAAAATGAAATACTGGCTCGTCAGGAGATGAATGGTCTTCCAGATACAAGTGTAGAGCAGTCGTTAGTTAGAGCGCCTATCGATGGGATAGTAGTAAAAAAGCAAGGCGAGGTTGGAGAAATTTTTTCAAATAGTCAACCATTATTTACTCTAGTAGACCCTAAAAATATATATATAACTGCTAATATAGAAGAAACAAAACTTTCAGAAGTAAAAGTTGGACAACCAGTTGATATAAGTATAGATCAGTTTGGATCAGAAAAGTTTACAGGTAAAGTTAAAACTATAGGAGAAATATCAAATTCAGCTATATCACTGTTACCATCATCAACAAGTGGTACTTTTACGAAGGTAGTGCAAAAGGTACCTATAAAAATTGCACTTAATGATTATAGTGAAAAGATTCTTCCGGGAACAAATGCAGTTATTAAAATTCATATTAAATAATGAGGTGATCTGTAATGGGAGAGAGTAATAAAGAGTCATTAGCAAGTAGTTGGTTAGCATTAGGTGTAGTTATAATAGGTACTTTTATGTCTATACTTGATAGTAGTATAGTAAATATTGCTCTTCCTAAAATGATGGCTGTTTTTGGAGTATCTTTAGATGATATAAAGTGGGTATTGACGGCTTATACTTTAGCACTTGGTGCTATTATACCTCTTACAGGATATTTGCAGGAAATTTTAGGAGCTAAGAGAATATATGTATTCGCTTTGGCTATGTTTACAGTTGGTTCTATGCTTTGTGGTATCTCTTGGAGCAATACTAGTATGATAGTATTTCGTATAATCCAAGCCATTGGTGGAGGAATGATAATGCCAGTAGGAATGTCCATAATATATCAAATATTCCCTAGAGAAAAAATCGGATTAGCTCTTGGTTTCTGGGGAATAGCAGCTATGGCGGCTCCTGCTATAGGACCAACATTAGGTGGATATATTATTGAAAAAATGGATTGGAGACTTATTTTTAATGTTAATGTTCCGGTTGGAATAGTTGGAGTAATATTAGCTACGATTTTATTACAAGGTTCAGAAAGGAAACCATTTAAGGCTTTTGATATAATTGGATTCCTTTCTTCTACTATAGGTCTAGTAAGTGTATTATATGTTCTTGGTGAAGGATCAACAATTGACTGGTCAAAGCTTGAAAATCCGATTTTGATGACTCTTGGATGTTTGAGTCTTGTGCTGTTTGTTGCAAATGAATTAACTCATCCAAATCCACTTTTAGATTTAAGAGTATTTAAGTTGTTTGAATTTTCAATAAGTCAGATTATAACAAGTGTATTAACATTGGCAATGATGGGAGGAGTTTATGTATTACCTCTATTTTTGCAAAATGTAAGAGGATATACAGCTATGCAATCAGGATTAATCATGTTGCCTGGAGCTTTAGTAATGGGAGTAATGATGCCATTAAGTGGAAATCTTATGAATAAGGTTGGAGTAAAGGGGCTGGTTGTACCTGGACTGATAATACTTGTTGGAGCTTCATATGAGCTTGCGCTTGCTATAAATATGAATTCTAGTAAAGAAAGCATAGTTATCATTAATTGTATAAGATCTGTTGGAATTGGATTAAGTATGATGCCAATAAGTACTAGTGGAATGAATGTAGTACCAAATCATTTAATAAGCAGAGCATCAGCTCTTTCGAATACTATAAGGCAGATAGCAAGTTCAGTTAGTGTTACATTAATGTCTACTATTATACAAGGAAGAAATGATTATAATTATGCAAAACTAGCAGAACAAATTAATGTATATAATAAAACATCTAATGATACAATAAGTACATTCGCAAGAGCATTTATGGGCACAGGAATGGATCCAAATACTGCTAAAGCGTCTGCATTATCATATATAGGAAAGATGATTCAAGGGCAGGCATATACAGATGCTATGGCTTATTCGGTTATGGTGACTGTTGTTATAATATTTTTAGCTATATTTTTAGCTTTATTTATGGGTTCAAAGAAAACACCTAAGAAGGAAAATAAGGAAGGTGAAAAAAATGAATCAACAGGAGGAGTACTCGTCTCCGAATAATGAGTTAGTCCAAAAACAAGCAGATGAGATAATGGATATATTTAAAGATATAAAGAAATCCATGGGGTGTAAATTTGAAAAGTGTGCAAAGCAATATGGATTTACAGTTCCGCAAATGGGAGTAATATTTCATTTATATGATGTACCTTCAATAACGCTTAATGAGTTAAGTGAGCATATGGGACTTACAAAAAGCACAGTTTCAGGCATAATAGATCGTTTGGCTAAGCAGGGTGTTGTTACGAGAGAGATACCTAAGGATAATCGCAGAACTGTGAAGTTATATATTTCAGAAGAATTTAAAAAAAATACTGATATATGCGCAATGAGGAAGAAGTTTATGGAAGATTTTATATCTGATGCTATAAGAAAAACCAATTCGGAAGAAGTAGAAAAGATGATATATGGATTAAAACAATTTTGTATATTATTACAGGATAAGGATTGCAAAAAATAAAGATATATAATTAATGCACAGATTTTTAATTCATTCATATTATAGATAGATTTAATTATTACCGCACTGGAAAATCCAGTGCGTTTTTTTATATAAGAATTTACAATACATATTTACTAATTCTTAAAATTTATATATAATCTTATATTATAACGTAATATATTTAAATATATTACGTTAATAAATTTGATTTATAACGTAATGTTTAATGCTTTATGTATCTTTAGGAGGTGTATTTTTGAAAATGGATAAAGTGAAAATTTCAGATATAGCTAAGGAACTTGGTATATCTACCATCTCTGTAAGCAGAGCACTTTCGGGACAGGTGGGAGTTGGAGAGGAATTAAGAAATAAAATTTTAAATAAAGCAAAGGAGATGGGGTATTTTAAGGTTAAAAATAATGAGGATATTAAAATTTTAGTACTTCATCAAAAACCATTTGTACATGATACAAGTAACTATAGTCTTAAGGTTCAGGGAATCGAAAAGGCAATACAAAAAATAGGTTGTGAATATGACCTGGAATTTGTAGATAAAGATCATCAAGAGGAACTCTATATGCCATATAAAATTCAAAAAGGAAGTAATTTTGATGGAATCATTTTTATTGGAAGATTTAATAGTAAATATGTAAATTTTATTTCGAGTAAGATAAAGAACCAAGTTTTTTATACGGGTTATTCACCTTCTTTTGATTGTGATAGTGTTTGGTATAACTTTAATAATGGTGGTTATAAGCAATGTGAATACTTAATTAAAAAGGGACATACGAGAATTGGATTTTTAGGAAACAGCAGTGTGTATAAGAATAAGGAAAAAGTACTTGGAATAACATCAGCTCTAGAGGATTATGAACTACCAATAAGAAATGAATTTTTTATTTATGAAGAAAACTTTGAAGAAAAGATTCTTAGCTTGCTTAATAGTAAAGAAGCGCCAACAGCAATAATTTGTCAGTGGGATTATACAGCAATAAAATTGATAAAATTCTTATATGATAATGGTATAAAAGTACCAGATGATATATCAATTGTTGGCAGTGGCAATACAGAAATGTCGTCATTATCTATACCTGCATTATCGACTTTGGAGCTCAATATTGATTATGCATGTGAAATTGCACTATCATTGCTCTTAAAGAGAATTGCAAATACGGAGAAGCCTTATGAAAATATCACAATAAATAGTGTTTTGGTAGAGAGAGAATCGGTAAAGAATATATAAATTACTAATGCTAATTTGGATGGGAGATGTGATATGGGGAAAAAGATATTAATTAATTTTATATGGAAGCATAAAATATCATATTTTGTTGGAGTGATATTTATGCTGCTTACATCTTATATTCAAACTCTTTTTCCTAGAGTTCTTGGGAATACAATAGATATTTTGAAATTAAATAATTTCAATGTGAATACTATACATATGAATATTTTCTATATTATGCTTATTGCATTTGGAACCTTTATAACTACATATATATGGAGAAACTTTATTATAGCGAATGCTCGAAATATGGAATGTCATCTTAGAGAAAAGCTTTTTGAGCATTTTCAAAAATTATCGCCTGAATTTTATAATAGAAGGAAAACTGGGGATTTAATCGCTTATGCTATAAATGATATAAATGCTGTAAGAATGACATTTGGTCCTGCTATAGCGAGATCGGTTAACGGAATAGTTATATGCGTTATTTCAATCTATTCGATGACAAAAGCTATAAATTGGAAAGTAACAATGCTATCGTTAATACCTGTTCCTTTAATAATTTTAATTATGATTAATGTAGGGAAAATTGTTAGAAAGCGTTTTAGAAAAGTTCAAGAAAATTTTGCATCAATTTCAGACAGGGTTCAGGAAAATATAAATGGTATAAGGGTTATAAAGGCTTATGTTCAAGAAGATGAAGAAGTTGAAAAATTCGAAGAACTTAATAGGGAAATGTCAAAATCGAATTTAGATATGGTTCGTATATCATCTTATTTAGCGCCATTAATTGAAATATGCTTTACTATTAGCTTTGTTTTAAACCTTATTGTTGGAGGGAATATGGTTTTAAGTGGAGAGATTTCTTTAGGGGGCTTTATTGCATTTAATGGATATCTAACAATGATAATGGCTCCAGTTATTTCAATAGGAAGTATTATTACGGTTATTCAAAGAGGTATGGCTTCATTAAATCGATTGAATGAAATATTTAATTCTGATATCGAAATAAAAGAAAATGAAAAATGTGTAAAAAGTAAAGTTGATGGTGATATAGAAATAAAAAATATTACTTTTTCATATCCTGGGTCAAAGGAAGCGGCATTAAGAAACATAAATATAGTAATTCCTAAAGGACATACTATAGGAATAATAGGTAAAACAGGCAGTGGAAAAAGTACTTTAGTTAACTTGCTGCTCAGAATGTATAATGTCTCTAAAGGAAAGATAACACTTAATGAAATAGATATAAATGATTATGAATTGAAGTCTCTTAGAGATAGCTTTGGCTTTGTTCCGCAGGATAACTTCTTATTTAATGATTCTATATCTGATAATATAAAATTCTTCAAAGAAATATATCAGAATGAAGAAGTTGTAGATGCTGCTAAAAACAGTTGCATATTTGAAAGTATTATGAATTTTCCAAAGGAGTTTTCTACACTTATTGGAGAAAGAGGAGTAAATATTTCAGGAGGGCAAAAACAAAGAATTTCGATTTCAAGGGCATTGGTTAAAGATCCAGAGGTGCTTATATTAGATGATGCATTATCAGC
Source organism: Bacillota bacterium (assembly GCA_023435985.1). GTDB lineage: Bacteria > Bacillota > Clostridia > Clostridiales > Clostridiaceae > Clostridium. The sequence continues at coordinate 17,123 of JAEZKY010000070.1, forward strand.
TGTAGATACTATTACTGAAACACAAATTCTTAAGAACCTGAAAAAGATAAGAAAGAATAAAACATCTATAATAATTGCTCATAGAATATCTGCAGTTATAGAAGCCGATGAAATTATAGTGCTTGATAATGGTGAAATTCTTGAAAGAGGCACACATTCAGAATTAATAGCAAAAAGGGGGGCATATTATGATATCTACAGATCCCAATTCCATGAAGAAGACAATGAATTTGGAAATGAAGCCTCATAAAACAAAAACTATAAGGCGATTGATAAAATTAATGCTTCCTTATAAAAAAAGAATTCTTTTTGCTTTTTCATGCGCAATCTTAGTAAATGTGGCAACATTAATCAAGCCATATATTTTAAAATTGGTAATTGATGATTTTTTGACAAAGCATATAGCTCAAAGAGGCTTTTATTCAATAACTACAATGGGAATTATATATTTTTTAGTTGTAGCATTAAGTGGATTTTTTTCAGTATCTCAAGCTTTCTTGATAAATAAAGTAGGACAAGACGTGATGAAAACACTGCGAAGCAGAGTTTTTAAAACTATTCAATTACTGCCTCTTTCATATTTGGATAAAACATCTTCTGGAAGATTGATAACAAGGGCAACTAATGATGTAGAAGCATTAAGTGAAATGTATACAGATGTTATAATTAGTCTTTTTAAAGATGTAATTCTAATAATTGGAATAGTATATACAATGATTATAATTAATGTGAAACTTGCTTTGATTTCTTTTTGCGTAGTTCCGTTAATGTTTGGAGTAGTATTTGCCTTAAAGACGAAAATAAAAAGAAATTTTGCTAAAATGAAGAGTCTTATTGGAAAATTAAATGGCTTCATGGCTGAAAATATATCAGGAATGAGAATAATACAAATTTTTGATGGTGAGAAGGAGAAAAAAGAAGCGTTTTCAAATTTAAATAATGAATATTTTAAAGCTACATTATTTCAAGTATGGATGAATAGCTTTTTAAAACCAGCATCGGATGTTTTTCAAAGCTTAGCTGTAGCTATTTTAATATGGTACGGAATGGGAAAAATTTCTGATAATACTTTAAGTATAGGCGTACTTTATGCATTTACAAATTATATCAAGCAATTTTTTGATCCTATTTCGGACATGGCTGATAATTATACGACCATCCAGTCTGCTTTAGTTTCTGCTGATAGAATATTTGAATTATTAGACCAAGAAGAATATTTAGAAGATTTAGATCTTGGAGTTGATGCCGATAATTTTCGAGGAGATATAGAATTTAAGAATGTCTGGTTTTCTTATAATGATAAAAATTGGGTTTTAAAAGATGTTAATTTTAAAATATCTAAAGGACAAACAGCAGCTTTTGTTGGAGAAACAGGTTCTGGAAAAACGACAATAATTAGTCTTCTAAGTAGGTTCTATGAGGTGCAGAAAGGTGAAATTCTAATTGATGGAATAAATATTAATAAAATAAAGAAAAGGGATTTAAGAAAAAATATATCGGTTGTGCTTCAGGAGGTTTTTTTATTTTCAGGTACAATTGAAAATAATATTACATTAAATGATGATATTGATCAAAGTGAAATAGAAAAAGCTTTAGAAAGTTCTCACGGAAAAGATATTATCGAAAGTTTTGAAAATGGAATTAAGGAGCCGGTAATGGAGAGGGGAAGCACTCTTTCGGCTGGACAAAGACAATTGATATCTTTTGCAAGAGCAATAGCCCATGCCCCATCCATATTTGTTTTGGATGAGGCTACAGCTAATATTGATACAGCAACTGAAATGTTGATTCAAAAGGCCATAGAAAATATTACGAAGGAAAAAACTACAATAATAATAGCTCACAGGCTTTCAACCATTAGGAATGCAGATGTAATAATAGTTTTAAAAAATGGTGAAGTA
>JAEZKY010000158.1 GCA_023435985.1 Bacillota bacterium
CAGCATTATTACATGATATAGCAAGAGTGGAAGAAAGCAAAGATAAAACAGGAGCAATTGATCATGCAGTTTTGGGGAGTTTGGTTGCAGAAAATATATTAAGAAAATTAGAATATGAAGAAGAGAAAATAGATAAGATTAAACACTGTATAATAGCACATAGATTTAGAACAGGAAATGAGCCTAATACAATAGAAGCAAAAATACTTTTTGACTCAGATAAACTTGATGTTATAGGAGCAAGTGGAATTGCTCGTACTTTTATGTTAGCAGGGCAATTTGGACAAAGACTAACAGTAAATGAACCATTAAATGATTATCTAAAATCTAATACTGTTGAAAATGGAAGGTTGAAGGATGTTTCTAATCATACACCTTTTATTGAATATGAAGTAAAGTTTAAAAAAATTCCAGATAAATTATATACAGAAAAGGCAAGAGAAATAGGAAAACAAAGACTAGAGTTTATGGATGAATATTTCAACAGGTTAAAGTTAGAAATAGATGGTGTTAAATAAAATTAAGACGGGTTACCATTCTAAATTATAAGGTATTGATTTGGGGAGAGAAAAGAAATGTTGAAAGTAAATTTTTATGAATTTAATACTATAGAAGATAGTAAATTATTATTTGCTGTGATAATGGCAAAGTTTAATAGTAAGTGGATTTATGTAAAGCACGAGAAGAGACACACTTGGGAAATACCAGGAGGTCATAGAGAACCAAATGAAAATATAGTTGATACTGCTTCAAGAGAATTATTTGAAGAAACAGGTGCAATAAAGTTTAATATTACACCAGTATGTATATATTCAGTAGAAAGAGATGAAACAGTAGATTATACTGAATCATTTGGTGCATTGTTTTATTCAGATGTAGAAACATTAGATAAGTTACCTAATTTTGAGATAAGTGAAATCAAACTATTTGATGAAATACCAAATGATTTAACTTATCCATTAATTCAACCGTTTTTACATAAGAAAGTATTAGAAGTTATAAATAAAATTTGAATATTATAAGGGAAGTAGGGGCGTAAGATGAAATGTAAAATAAGAAACTTAGAAATAAATTATGAGATATATGGTGAAGGTAAGCCTATTATTATGCTGCATGGATATTATCCTGACCATAGATTGATGACGGGATGTTTTGAGCAAATATTTAAAAATAGCAATGAGTATAGAAGAATATATATTGATTTGCCAGGTATGGGAAAAACAAAAAGTGTAGAATGGATTAAAAATTCTGATATAATGCTGGATATTGTAATTGAGTTTATTAATAGCGTTATTCCTAGAGAACAATTCTTACTTGTTGGTGAATCATATGGAGGATATTTAGCAAGGGGAATGATTCACAAAATTCGAGATAAAGTAGAGGGGTTATTACTATTATGCCCTTGCATTATTGCTGATGCTAAAAAACGTAATAACCCCCAGCATATTGTGTTAAAGAAAGACGACTGTTTATTACACCGACTAGATCCAGTTGAGGCAGAAGATTTCGCATCAATGGCTGTAGTTCAAAGCGAAAATATATGGAATAGATATAGAGATGAAATTTTATCTGGAGTAAAAATTGCTGATGATAAATTTTTAAGTAACCTTAAAAAGAATGGATATGAGTTTTCATTTGATGTAGATAAGATTGAGCCTAAATACGATAAACCAACTCTAATGCTTTTAGGACGACAAGATTCAAGTGTGGGTTATAAAGATGCTTGGGCAATTTTAGACAATTATCCAAGAGCAACTTTTGCTGTATTAGATAAGGCTGGACATAATTTACAAATAGAACAGCCAGAATTATTTAGTACATTAGTTAGTGAGTGGCTTTTAAGAGTTAATGAATAAAAAGTGTAAGTTATAACAAAATATTTGAAATACCATTTGTATGGGAAGTTCAATCATGGATAGACATTTTACAGTCTCCATATTCATAGTATGTAAAGATAAAATATTATTATTAATTTTAATACCACATTACTCAGATAATGAATTTGTGGTATTTTTTAATGCAACGAAATTGCTTTAGGAAAGATAAAAAATAGTTTCATAAATTGTATTTTTGTATGAGTTGTTTCTCAAAGTTGTGTCATGCTCATAGATATAGGGGTTTTAAATAAATCAATATATTTTATAAGTAAGAGGAACAAAGGAGAAATGAATCATGGAATTAAAATTAAAATTAGTAAAAGTTAATGAAGAAAAGCATTATGAACAAGCAAAAGCCTTAAAACAAGCAATTATAAATGGATCAAATTGTTATCAATTTTTAACATTTAATCATGAAGCGGGATTTGGAAAGACCTTATATACGGAACAAGCATTGATAGAATCAGCGGTAGCAGGAAAGAAATCTATTTTTTGTAGAAAATTTATTGAAGATTGTAATCAGAGCGTAGAGAGAATAAATAAAGATAGTGGGATGGAGATTGCAATTGCAATAAATTCAGAAAATGTGGCGAAGAATAAACTACTAATGCATCAATATCCAATTGTAGTTATAACCCATGAAAGATATGTGGGACTCTCATTAGATAAGGAGCAGCGAGATATATTTACTAATGGTAGAAACATATTGGTAATTGATGAAGAAATAGATATAGTGAAGCCAATAGTAATAAGCACTAAAAGTATAAGTGAATTTAGTGGAAAACTTATGCCATACCCATTTACCAGAGCAACATACGAGGAATGTACTAAGGAAATATATGAATTTCTATTAACAAATAAAAATAGAATATTTTATAAACCCTCTGATAATAAGATGGAAAAATTAAGAGAATTAAGAACATTTATTAATTCTAACATTGATATTAATTATGCAGAGCAACTTGGTATTACTAAAGATGATTTTTATAGGGAAGTAAATAATCTTGAGTTAGCATTAAATAATTTGTCTGTAGTAGAGAATTCAGTATTATGTACCTATAATAATGAAGTAGAGTTTTGGATGTTAAAAAATAACATATTGCTTGATGCATGTGCAGATTTTAATTATCTTTATAGAGTATCTCCCAAATTTAATATTGCGTCCCAAGAGAAGGTTGTTGATCATTCACAGTGGACAATTAATATTGCAAAATATAATTCTTGTAGAACTAAAAAGAAAAAGACCAAGAATTTCTATAGAGTAATAAATGATGATATTATTTCAAGGCTAGAAGCAGATGACAAAATGCTCGTTTTGGGAAGTAAAGATGAACAGGACGAGATAGTTAGGCATCATCAATTGGATTATGCATGGTTTCAGAATATTGTAGGAAAAAATGATTGGAGAGAGTTTAATAAATGTTACATTGTATTAAATCCTCAAATTCCATTTCCAATTTATGTTTTGAAGTACATGTTTTACTCAAAATTAAGTTGTAATGCAGGAGACAAGTGGGATGCTGGTAGTATAGGTGGGGTTTATAGATTTCGTAATACTGAATTTGAAAAAGTAAGGCAGACACTTATTGCAGCAGAATTATATCAAGCAATTAAAAGAATAAATAGAGATAATAATAAAGAAGCGATAATATATCTTATTAATAATGATCAAGAGATATTGAACAAGTTGATTGAACAATTCAATAATATAAATATTAAAGAATACTCTTTAAATCTTGAATACAAAGTAAGTGAAAAGAAAGTAGCCTATGCAGAAAAACAAAGAGATAACTCCAATTATACTTCTTTCATAAGATTTATATCCACATTAGATAAAGGAGTATACCAAAAGAAATGGGTTTGTGAGCAAATAGGTTTTTTAGATCCAAAGAATTTATCTAAAAGTATATTAAAGAAAGAAACGGTAATGAAGTACATGGAAGAATCCAATATAAAACCTCAAGGTCAATCCATAATAGTCAGTTAAGTGTAATTAAGCAGTATTGGTACTAATAATATCAATGCTGTTTTTTAGTTATAAATAAACTAATACTGTCATACTGCACTACTATTTAGAGGTCGCAAAAGAAAAATTAATTAAGATACCTGTCTAAATATTTATATGATAGTTATTGATATACTTTATAGTCCGAAACCTACTACACGTATGACTATATGAGCAAATAAAACTGTTTTTATAAATGAAAGATAATGTTCATGAGTATGAGGGATAACTATAATTTTACCAATATATGTAGTAGTTTTTATTGATTATTAATAAAAATAAAACTTAAATCTTTATAATAAATATATCGGTATGAGGTGAGAGATAAAATCATAATTTTACTTAAAGAAATCATGTTGATTATATTTTAATATTAACAGTAGAGTTGATTTGTAAATGTCTATTTATAATTGTTTGGGTAGTAGGTAAAAAACTAATAGTAATCAGAAAATTGTAAATTATTAAGTAAAAAATATAGGTTAATGGTATTAGGGGATAGTAGGTACTGTATTTTGGATTTAAAGTAGTAGTTTTAAGTAATAGTTATTATAAACTCAGAGTAAAAAAGTCTTACTCTTCTTAGTATAATACATTATATTAGGATGGGTACGACTTTTGGTAAAACATAATGCTAGATTAATTACTTTGAGTATGAGGTAATTATTTTAACCAGTAACTTTTAAATGTACAGTCTGAGAAATGAAGTGAAGAAAGACATATTATATTTTTTTATTCTAAATTTGAAAATAAAAGGTATAATTAGCATAGATAATATAAATTATGGAATGATGATATATACCTATTTTAAATTGAGATAAATGAAAGGATGAAAATGATATGCTTAAAGAGGATATAGATATATTGGATCGTTTATTAACAACATATAGTAATGAAGAATTTGCAGCAACTATTACTTATTTATGCCATGGAATGGCTAATACTGAAATAAAAAACATAATTAGTTGCTTACAACAAGAAATAGAATCAAGAGAAAATAATTAATTATTTGCCGATATTCTTAAAAGGAATAACAATGTAAAGTTTGTGGATGATGCACAAATGTAATATTATGAATTATTCTTATAACCCCACAAGAAAATAGACGAGAAAGTTTAGGTGGAAAATATGAAGTTCAAACTGGCAGAGAAAGATGACTTGCTAAATATTAAGGGTATGTATAAAAAAATAGTGGAGAATATGAATAAAAACAATATAAAAATTTGGGATGAAATATATCCTTGTGAGTTTTTTAAAGATGATATTAAAAATAAAAACCTTTATATATTAACAGAAGGGAATATAATAATATCTGCATTTGTTTTATGTGAATCAAATACAGGTGAAAATCATCTAAAATGGAAGGATACGACATCAAAGGTATTGTATATAGACCGTTTTGGAGTTAATGTGGATTATTTAAAACAAGGAATTGGAGCAACAATGCTCAAAAATGCATTGGAAATTGCAAAACAGAAAGGTGCAAAATATCTAAGGTTATTTGTTGTAGATATAAACAAACCTGCAATAAACTTGTATATGAAAAACGGATTTGAGCAAGTTGATGGGATTTACGAAGAAAAGATTGATGATTTTGTATTACGAGAATATGGATTTGAAATAGAGGTAATTGATAAAAACATAATTTATGGTTGAGCAAATACGCAAATTTCAGAAGTGGGAATGAAAGTATGAATACAGAATTTTATGTAGGATGGGGAACTTTAGCACTAATAAATGCAGGAATTGCACAAGGAAAAAATAGATCTGGACTTAATTGGTTTCTATTATCCATATTTCTTGGCCCAATAGCAACATTATGCATAGTAATAAGCGATAAAAAATAGAAGGTTTATATAAAATGAGTTTTTGATTAACATAGAAGTAGTAATAGAATTAAAAGAATAGAACTAACAACATGCCATAAATTGACATTAATATTGAAAATATAATTTGTGCTTTCATAAGAGATAATCGTTTCTTATAAATATTATCAAATTTATCATATTGTTCTTTATATAAAGATTTATAAGAATCCAATTTTATAAGTATTCTTTCTTTTTCGCTTTTAAATGAGCATATGTTCATATATAGCAAAGTAAAACCAGTCATAATTATAACCAACCCTACTATCATTGATGAATTCATAGTAACACATCCTTTCTTGGTTTAATTATATATCATTTGGTTTTCATATAACATTATAATTTTATAAAATTCATACCTAATAAGAAAAAAAATTATTGAAATCGGAGGACAATTGCATATAATAAATACTTGCTTTTTAAAAAGATAAATCTTTATATTATTTAAAATGTTTAAAAATATAAGGACTTATTTATGGAAGGAAGGTTTTTATGTTAGGTATAAAAAAGGATATTATTTATAAAAAGTTTAATAATGACACTATAGAATTAACTATTGATTCCAGAACTATTAATATGATAATACTTGCTACAGAGGTATTTAATACTTATCTTAAACAAGAATTAGTTACTGGAAATAATATTTCTTTAAGAAATGATATTAAAAGAATAGAAAATGTATTAAAGGAATTAATAAAATTAAAAAATAATAGTGGCATTAAAAGGAATTTGAATATGAAAATTACTATAGCAGAACTTTTAATATTTAAGTTTGGGCTAGATAGTGTTACTAAATTAGTCGTTCCATTAGAATTAGAAGATAAAATAACTATATCATATTATGATTTTTTAATACACTTAGACGAAAGGTACAATTTATTAGATCCCAATGAAATCAAAGTATATTATAAGTTTTTATCAGAATATGATGCTTAATAAGTAAATTTTGAATTAGTAGAGAGTATTTAAAATAATGGCTATAAATGCTATAATATAAAGGAAGAAATTTTTAAAAATAAAAAATAAGAATAAGATTAAATAAGAACTATTTGTTGTAAGGTACTTAAAAAAAAGTACCTTTATTGCCTAGTAGGCAAACAGCAAGTAGTTCTTTTATTTTTTGAAATGAAAGAGGTGAATACTTGATAAGTAAGTTTCTGAATAATGGTATATCTGTAATAATTGTACTACTGTTATTTTGTGTATTACATAGAAAATGGTTTTCCAGAGATATTTAAAAATAGAGGGGAAGATAGAAAGGTTAAGATAACTATAGATTTACATGACTGGAGGCATTGTATAGTTTTAATCATTACAATAGGAGTAATTTTATTTACACCTTGGCTAAATATAGGGATATCAATAGTTTACAGTTTATTTATTATATATCAAATTTATAAATATTACAGGAAGTAGGTGAAGAAAATGGCTAAGAGGTCAACTGGATGGAGTGAAGAGAAATTTAAAAGATATATAAAAGAAGGAAGGGGACAAGGAGAAGGGAAAGGTTACAAGCCATGGCTTTCAATACAGGACTTCCCTTCTAAGGGACGTGCTACTAGAGTGCTTGGATTAAGTAGTAAAAGAATGCATTCGTTTTTTAGCGATATAGAGACAAAATGTTTCTATTTGTACGATTGGAATCCCAATATTATTGATGTTAGAGAGCATTACCCTTTATTAGAAATTGAAGATGTTATAAAGGATAAAAGAGACATTAATTTTAATATATTTAAGGATAAAGAAACAGGATATCCATATGTCCTTACAACCACATTCATATTAACTGTTAAAGATAGAGATGGGAATAAGAAACTAATAGCAAGAAGTGTAAAGTCATCAAGTGAACTTGATAAAAAGACTACTATGGAGAAACTAGAAATTGAAAGGAGATATTGGACGAGTAAGAATATTAATTGGGGTATTATTACACAAAAAGATATTCCAAGTGAAAAGGTGAAAAATATTGAGTGGGTACATTCTTCATTACACAATTATGAGGATTTTAATTTAACAGAGAAAGAAATGGTTGAGTTAAGTAGCAGTTTTTTAGATGCTGCTGAAAATAGTGATAAAGCATTAAGAGTATTTACAAAAGAATTTGATATGAGGACTAATCAGAAATTAGGAACAGGACTTTATATATTTAAATACCTAATAGCAGCAAGAATTATTGAAGTAAATATGGAACAATCAATAGATTTGAATGCCACGTATAGAGAACTAATTAATCAAGTGGAGAATAAGAGGTGATATAGGTGTTTTCAATAAATTCACTTATTACATGGAAAGATAGTAGTGATATAACGGATAGAGTTATATGGTTTGATAGAAGTATTGATGAAGTTTATGTAATCAACATTAATTCTAATAAGTTTCCAGAAAGGAAAAATATTTCGGATATTAATGAGTGTATACTGAACGGGACAGCAATAGTAATTAAGAATGATACGTTATTAAGATTTGTTGATGAAAATGAATTATCAGCATCTGAAAAGCAATATAGAGATAAGGCATGGGAAATTATATGCAGTATTGTTAAACAAGAACCTGAGATATTTATTCCAGAATACAGGCGAAAGGTAGTTTTGAAGGCTTCAAAGCATTATAAGATAAGTGAAAGTACCATAAATAGATATTTAAAGAGATATTGGGTATTGGGGAAAAATAAGAACTCATTAGTGCCACAATATTGCAATTCTGGTGGAAGAGGAAAAGAGAAGAAGGTTGGAGAAGCCAAAAGAGGTAGACCAAGAAAAGGCAAAGAGGTAATAGGAGAAGGAATAAATATAGATGATGAAATTAAAAAAGTATTTAGGAGTGCAATAAATAGGTATTATAACACAACTGCTAAAAATCCATTAACCACTGCATATCAGTTAATGATAAAAGAGTATTTTAAAGATATAGAGAATCCAGCATTTATTGTTTCAAGAGAGAAAATGCCTACATATACTCAGTTTAGGTATTGGTTTAATAAACAGAGAAACTTTAAACAAGAGATTATTAAGAGAAATAGTGCTAAAAAGTATGAGCAAGAAAATAGAGCGATACTTGGGAATTCTACTCATGGGATTCATGGAGCAGGGGATTTGTATCAAATTGACGCAACTGTAGCAGATGTATATGTTGTTTCAGAATTTAATCGTCAGTCTATCATCGGAAGGCCAGTTTTATACATGGTGGTGGATACTTTTTCTAGAATGATTACTGGATTTTATGTAGGGCTTGAAGGGCCAAGTTGGGTTGGTGCTGCTATGGCTTTAGCATCAGTAGTAGAAGATAAAGTCAAGTTGTGTAAGGAATACGATATAGAAATAGTGAAAGAAGAATGGCCAGTTAATAACCTACCTAACAGCATTATTGCAGATAGAGGGGAGTTAGAAGGTAAGGGTGTAGAAAACCTTATTGATAATTTAGGTATTTCTGTAAAAAATACACCGCCATTTCGGGCAGATTGGAAAGGTATAGTTGAAAGAACTTTCGGTTTATTAAACATGCATACTAAACCATTTCTACCAGGTAAAGTTGATGGAGATATGAAGGTTCGTGGAGAGAAAGATTATCGACTTGGGGCCAAACTCACATTAAGAGAATTTACAAAAATTGTAATAAAAACTATCTTGTATCACAATAATCATCATGTTTTACAGAATTATAATAAAGACGAATTTTTAATAAGTGATGATATTAAGCCAATCCCACTAGAATTATGGAAATGGGGAATAGAGAACTATTCAGGGATGCTTAGAACTCTTCCTGAAGAAATAGTAAAACTTAATTTGATGCCTACAGATTATGGTACTGTAACTAGTAAGGGTATAAGGTTTAAGGGGATTTATTACACTTCTATAGAGACAATGAAGGAAGGCTGGTACGAAAAGGCTAGAAACTTTGGATCTTTTAAAGTAAAGGTATCATATGATTTAAGAAAAATGGATTTTATCTACATTATAAAAGATAATGGTAGAGATTACGAGAAGTGTTTCTTACTTGATCATCAAGGCAAATATAAAAACAAATGCTTTGAAGATACACAGTATTTATTAGAAAGTGAAAAGTTAAAGTTATCAGTATTAAGTGAGGATGATCTTCAGGCAAAAGTAAATTTAATGGAAGATATCGAAAAAGTAGTTAAAACGGCTCAAAAGGAAAGTAACAAAATTAAAATAAGTGAAAGTAATAATAGAAGGTTAAAAGGGATAAATGAAAACAGAAGAGTAGAAAAAGAATTAAATAGATTAGAAGAAGCGTTTGAATTAGGTATTGAGGAAACAGAAGATACAGACAATGCAACTTTTAAACAGGATAAATTTAATGATCATGTAAGAGATGAACTAATGAGGCTTAGAAAAAAACAGAAGGAGGCTTTAAAAGGTACTTATGAATAGATTTATTATACCTAATGGTGTGGAAGCAGTATTCGCTGAATATCATGATGGACTTATAGATGAATATAAAAATAATCCCTTTATAGAGGCTTTACCACAAATATTATCTAGAGATGAAGTTATTGAGAAGTTAGCATCATACCCTAAATATAACACAGAAGAAAGAAATCTAAGTAACCAATATAGGCTACATATTGTAGTTCAAAGATTATTACAATTGTTTCAACCATTAAGTTTACATTTAGAATTGGAGAATACAATTTCTACAATGATTAGGACAGGGTATGTTTCTAGAAATCCGATTAAAAAGGAATATACACAAATGTTTATTAATGGATACAGGCAGATTAATAAACAGGAGATAGATACTAGAGTAATATTACCTACTACAGCGTGTTCTTTATCTATTATTGGCGTGAGCGGTATGGGTAAATCTACCAGTATAAATAGAATATTATCAAATATTCCCCAAGTAATATGCCACAAGAACTATAAAGGTATTAATTTTAATTTCACGCAAGTATGTTGGATAAAATTGGATTGCAGTTATGATGGAAGCGTTAAAGGTTTATGCATAGACTTCTTTGCTAAGGTAGATGCACTACTAGGTACTAATTACTTTATAAAATATGGAACATCAAAGAGAACTGTAGATACTCTGCTTAGTATAATGGCACAGGTGTCAAGAAATATTGGACTAGGATTATTAATCATTGACGAGATACAGCATCTTAGTATGGCTAAGTCTGGTGGATCAGATAAGATGTTGAATTTTTTCACCACAATGGTAAATGTTGTGAATATACCTTTGATAATGGTGGGTACTATGAAAGCGAGAAGTATTCTTCAGTCAGATTTTAGAATAGCAAGAAGAGGCTTGGGAACTTCAGGTAATTTAGTTTGGGAACGCATGAAAAAGGATGAAAACTGGGATCTGATGGTAGAAGCGATATGGGAGTACCAGTGGACCAAGAAACCAACACAGTTAGACCAACAATATACTGATTTATTATATGATCTAAGCCAAGGAGTTATAGATATTGCAATTAAGATATACTGCATGGCACAAGTAAAAGCAATTTCTACAGGCATTGAAGAAATTACTTTACAACTAATAAAACAAGTAGCAGAAGAAAATTTAAAGATGATACAGCCTATGTTAGATGCATTAAAAAGTGGAGACTATAAGAAAATTGCTATATATGAGGATATATGCACAGTTGATTTGGAGAAATTTCTTTCTAGTCAAAAGAATGATATTGATTTTACGAATAAGATAAAAGAGTTTAAAGATGCTAAAAAGCAAAGGGAAAAGAGTATTCAGGAAGAGGCTGTTTTTAAACTTATAGAATTAGATATAAAAGAATTTCAGGCAAAGGAGACGGTGAGTGAGATTATAAAAGAATTTGGAGAAGATATTAGTTTAAGGGAAATAATAACTAAGGCTCTTGCAATTATTGAAATAGAACAAATTAATAAGAAGAAATGTAAACCACAAGATAAACTAGAAGCGGATGATATAAGGTCGCTAGTTGAGGCTGGATTAAAAGAAAATAAGACTGCTTATGAAGCCTTGAAGGAAAGAGGTTATATTGTAAGTGCAGATTGTGATTGGACAAGGGGTGAAGTGCTATGATGACTTTCTTTCCCAATCCATATAGAGATGAACTTCTATATAGCATTCTGTCAAGATATCATATAAGGTCATCCAACATAAGTTTTGCATCAACTATGGAAGATTTATATAATAATAAAACTAATAATGCAGTTCTTGATTTACCTTCAAATATTGATATATTAATGAATAACATTACACAGGGAAATGAGTATACCTCCAAATACTTAATAAGGAGGCATACTCTTTATCCTTATTATGAGGCATTTCTAGAAGAAAAGAAATCCAAAGAGGTTCTTAAAATAATGCAATTAAATAAGGGGTCAGGAATTCATTCAAAAGTTGCAGCAGTTCCGTTTATTTCAGAAACAGATAAACATTTTAGGATTTGCCCTATTTGTTATGAAGAGGAAGTTGATAAGTATGGTGAAGGATATCTCCATAGGTTGCATAATACACCAGGAGTAGTTATTTGTCCAGAGCATAAGGAATTTCTTCAAATAAGTAAAGAGACCATTTCTTACTATGCTAGAAACTCTTATATAAATGTTATGGATATAGAATTTGTTGTAAATAAGTATTTAGGGGATATAAGTGAAATACAGAAGGAATTATTTTTATCTTTAACAAAAGATATAGAATACTTATTAAATAATCAGGTGATTAATAGATCTAAAGATTGGTTCGTAGATCAATATAAAGTTAGACTTAAAGAATTGGGGTTATGTACACCAAAAGGAATTGTTGATATAAATGAAGTTTTCAAGCAATTTATTGACTATTACGGGGATAATTTTTTGCAAGTTTTCGATTTTAATATCTATGCTATGGATAAAACTAATTGGATTAAATATCTTCTTAGGAATCAAAAACATATTGTACATCCTTTGAAACATATACTTTTAAGCAGATTTTTAGGCATTGAGATAAGTGATTTATTTATGAAGAAATTAGAATATAAACCATTTGGAAGTGAGGAATGGCCATGCTTAAATAAAATATGTAGACACTATTTAAAACTATCAGTTAAAAATGTAACTATAAAATATAATAGTCATAAAAAGAAACCAGTTGGAGAATTTAAATGTGAGTGTGGATTTACATATCTTAGGATAGGGCCAGACTCAAATGAGGATGATAGATATAAAATAGGTAAAGTAAAAGAACTAGGCTGGTTGTGGGAACAGGAACTAATAAAACTATTAAAGGAAGGATTAAGTCTTAATGCAATAGAAAATAGACTTAATACAAGTCAAAAAACTATAAAGAAGTACGCTGCTAAATTAGGCTTTGATGGATATCTTAATTCTAGATGTAAAGTAAGAGATTATTCAGATAAGAAACTAAAGGAACAATTAAAAGAAGAGAAAAAGAATAGAAAGATTGAAGAGTTTAGAGAAAGGTGGCTTAAATTAAGAGGAGACAATCCACATAAAGGTGCTAATGAACTTAGATTAATGGATATTAATCTAAATGATTATTTGTTAAAGCATGATAGAGAGTGGCTTTATGATCATTATCCACCTAAGAAAAAGAGAATAACTGGTGGTGCAGTTGTTGATTGGGATAAGAAAGATGAAGAAGTATTAAAAAGTGTACGAGTTGCAGTAGATCAAATTAGGAATTCTGAAGGCAGACCTAAAAAGATAACAGTCACTTTAATAGGAAAGAAAATTGGCATGACTCAATTTTTACTTAATAATATTGATAGACTAGCCAGAAGTAAAGAATTCATCGAAAATGTTATTGATACAAATAAGAGTTATCAGATTAAGAAGGTAAAATGGGCTATTCAAGAATTAATTAAAGAAGGAGAAGGAGTTAAGTGGTGGAAGGTATATGATAAGGCTGGATTGAATGAGAAAGAGATATGTGAGTTTAAAGATGAACTAAGATTATTGGTAGAGAAGATTAGATAATATAATTTAGTGAATTCTTATAATGTGCTAAAATAATTATGTTTACATATTTTTATTTTTTTATAATTATTTAAAAAGTATTTTAGGATAAAGGTGATAGCATTTATGAGGACTTTGAACTATGATGATTTAGCCAAAAAATTATTTAGGAAAATATATAATGCTGAATATAATGAAGATTTACATAAAGGTACTTTAAGTTCCATAGTATCTGAATTTTATAATATACAAGATGAATTACTAGAACATTTGAAAATAGATTGTAGTGTGTATGAAACTCAAGAGAGAATAGATATTATTGAGATGCTATATGAGTTTAAGCATTTATATTATTCCAAAAGTAAAATTATTTCATTTATAAAAGATAAAGTGAAAAATAAAGAACAATATACTAATATAATTGGTTTGTTTCATGAATATAACAAAAAGGCTTTAAATATGAAAGAGTATAATAATCTAAATAAATGTGGAATGATATTCCATGAAGAAAGTGATTATAATAAGGCTTTAAGTTTGATTGAAAGTAGCATTGAGGATGATGAAAAGACAATAATAAAACGAATTGGAAAATATGATGTGTCAGAAGATTTACTTCAAGACTTAAAACGTTATTATTTAAGGATTGGTATATGTGAGAAATATATTGAAGAAATCAGCATTATGTCAGGTTTGAATCTAGAAATGTCAATGATGTATAGTGATTTTTTAAGTAGATTAAGATATAGATTATTTAAAGAAGATTTGTCAAAAGAACATAAGAATTATATTTGTAATAGTTTAACTAATATTTTGAAAAAAGCGAAGGAAGAATTAGATAAAGTAATCGGTTCAAATAAAAATAATGAATATGATTTGTTGGTATTGTTTTACCTAAGGATAAATAGGCTTGAAATTGCAAGAACTTTAGAGTATTCCAATAAAATATTGCGGTTACTAAATAGACAGTCAGAGTTACTTAAATTAGATAAGTATGATAATAAGGTTCAAGAGGATAACGATAAGATAACCAACATATGGAGAGCAATTCTTATAGATGAAGAGAATTTAACTGATTCTAATAAAAGAATTCTTCAAATGGAAAATAAAGATACAGTACCTATAGTAAAGGACAGATATAAAGGTAAGTTTATGTTGTTAGATAATGATAATTTAAAAATAAAAAAGTTAATATTAAGGGAATCATATATAGACAAAAAAAGCAGGAGCAACAAGAATAGCAATCTAAAAGAAATCAAAGAAGAGTATAATTTATATGGGTATAAGTTATCAAAAATAATTAATAAGATCAAAAATAATATAGATTTAACAAATAAGGAAGAGGTTTTTATAGATACTTTAATAAATAGAGGTATTATTTTAGAACTGGGGAATATAGGTGACTCAATTAATGTAGATAATATAGATATTTTGATATCTGAAGTAATAATGAAAATATATTCATTAAACGATATTTACTTAATAAATAATTATGTATATTCCTTATTTAATTTATTGAAACGTATTTTGAATCAGAGATTTAAAAACGAAAAAAAGCAGTGATTTTTTTCTAATTTATAATCATAACCAAAATAAATATAATTAGTGTATAAGGTTGGTTTGTGTAAGTAACTAACCATATTACTAATATATTATGAAGGGAATGATTAGTTTGGGTAATTACAAAGGTAGGATAACAAAAATTAAAAAGTCACAGTTCACAACTAGTGAATTAACACAGGGAATAAAAAAGAAAGATCAGTACAAGTTCGATAATTCTGAAAAATATAATGGTGGTTGCGGTAGTTATAGTTCAAATCACAGAACGGAGTATTATGTTGATTTATACTTGACGATATATGGTAATGATAACGAGCCAGATAAAAGAGTTTCTATTGATATTCGTGATGCAATACTGGAATCAAATCAAATCAAGAGAGTATCTGCTAAAAAGTTAAAGAAAATTCAGGACAATAACGTTGGTAAAAAGGTTAGTTTTAATGTAGTAAATAATAAAATAGTTTTTGATGATGGGCAATTGATATTATAAGTGTATAAGATATTCTTGAATGAATAACTAGATGGCCTATACAGGTGTGGTTTAGGGAATAATTGAGGTCTTCATAAATTTGTGGAGGCTTCTCTATTTTTATGTCCTTTTTTCTATCGTGGAAAGGGCTATTCAGGAGTTAATTAGAGAAGAAGGGATTAAGTGGTGGAAAGGAGATAGGTGGTATTAAAGAGTGTTTAAGATCTACGGTAAAAGAATTTTATGATTAAGTTATGTTGTTTAAGTCATAGAGAAATAATTCCTATATTATATGTAAGTTTCTCTTTGCTAAGGCGAAAGTGAGTAAAAGACTAAACTTTGTTTTAATGGTAAATTTTATGATATAATAAATGTAGAAATATAGTGATATATATAATTTTTATACAAATATACATAAAAAAATAAGAGTTAAGGGGAAGAGTATTATGGTATTTGGCAGGGAAATAGAAAACTTTATATGTGATTTTACTCAATATCTGAGAGATGAAAGTGTAGCAATTTTTGCAGGAGCAGGACTATCAAGTGGATCAGGTTATGTTGATTGGAAGGGACTTTTAAGAAATCCTGCAAGGAGAATAGGGCTAGATGTTGAACGAGAGACAGATATGGTTACATTAGCACAATATATCTATAATGATAGCAATACCAAGCAGCCTTTAGCGGAGTTAATAAAAAACAGTTTTAATAATAATGGTAATCTAAATGAGAACCATAGAATATTATCAAGACTACCAATAAAAACATTTTGGACAACTAATTATGATAGTTTAATTGAAAATTCATTAAAAGAGTCGGGGAAAAATCCTGATGTAAAAAGGAAGGCCTCTGATTTAACGACCATAATTAGAAAAAGAGATGCAATAGTATACAAGATGCATGGTGACGTAGATAATGCAGAAGAGGCAGTATTAATTAAAGATGATTATGAACTATATGAAGTTAAGAATCAGTTGTTTACTATTAACTTAAAAGGTGATTTAGTATCTAAAACATTTTTATTTATAGGATTCGGTTTCGAGGATCCAAACCTAGAGTATATTTTGAGTAAGGTAAGAATCCTTACCAATGGATATTCAAGAAAGCATTATTGCTTCTTTAGAAAAGTCAATAGAAAATCCTATAAAGATGGTGAAGATGGAGATAGAAATTTTCAATATGATTGTATCAAGCAAGATTTTAAATGTGCAGATTTAAAAAGGTATAATATTACGCCTTTATTAGTAGACGAATATGAGGATATAACCCAAATACTTAAATCAATAGAAGAAAGATATAAAATGAACAGTATTCTCATTTCTGGTAGTGCAGATCTTTATGATGACTTTAAATTAAATAATATTGATGGTGTGGATTTTTCATATGAGTTAAGCAAAGCATTGAATAAATGTGAATATAAAATAGTGACTGGCTTTGGAAAAGGTGTTGGTAGTGCAGTAATTAATGGAGTCATTGATAGTGTAAATGAAACGTATACTAGAAATTTAGATGACCATCTTGTACTAAGGCCATTTCCACAGTATGCAAGTAAAGGCCAGGACTACGAAGAAATTAAGAAAAAATACAGAGAAAACTTGGTCAATGAATGCGGTATTGCTATTTTTATTTTGGGAAACAAGATTGATAAAGGGATAGGTATACCAGCAGATGGTGTAGTAAAAGAGTTTGATAGAGCAGTTGAAACTGGTGTGAAAGTTGTACCAATAGGGGCTACTGGATATGTAAGTAAGGAGTTGTGGGATAAAGTAGTAAACAATTTTGATGATTACTACCCACATCATAGTCATTTAAAAAGCAAATTTGAATTAATTGGGCAGGAAGGTATTGATTATAAAGAAATTATAAAGGCTGTAATTGATATAGTGAAAGAGTTAAATAGGGAGGCTTAGTAATGAGAAAGACTTTTTTTAGTTTTCATTTTGGAAGAGATGCGTGGAGAGCAGGGCAGATAAGAAATAGTGGAATGGTTATTGGGGAAAAATCAGGTTTTCTAGATAAAGCAGAATGGGAAAAAGTTAAACTTAGGGGAGAGGCAGCCATTACTAGATGGATAGATGAACAACTTTCGGGGACTAGTGTAACAGTAATCCTTATAGGAAGAGAAACTTCGCAGAGAAAATATGTGGATTATGAGATAAGGAAAAGTTATGAAAAGGGAAATGGAATGTTAGGGATATATATTAATAATGTAAAAGATCAATTCGGATATACAGACATAAGAGGTAAAAATCCATTTGAAAATTATTATATTGAACAAAGTGGAAGAAAGGTATATTTTTCAGATATATATCCTACATATGACTGGCTTTATGATTCAGGTAGAGAGAATTTGGGAAAGTGGATTGAAAAAGCAGCACAGAAGGCGGGAAGATAGTTTATTGATGTACTAAAGGGGATGAAATACAATGTTTTACAACTTGCAGGATTTGGAAAAGAGGGCTAAAAGTAAAAATCTAAGCGAATCAGGTTCAATATATAAGTTTGCTTCTCTTGAAAAGTCAATTAATAGCACTCAGAATTTTGATATATTCTTGTCACACAGTTATCTTGACGCTAAGTATATAGAGATTATACGGGAAGATTTAATGAAATTGGGGTACTCTGTGTATGTGGATTGGATAGTAGACAAACAGTTAAATAGGAAAGAAGTAACTAAAGAAACAGCAGATACACTAAGACAAAGAATGAAACAATGTAAAAGTTTATTTTATGCAATAACTGAAAACTACTCAAATTCTAAGTGGATGCCATGGGAGTTAGGGTACTTTGATGCATTAAAGCATAAAGTTGCAATTTTGCCAGTTAAAAAAGTTCCTGACACGTCTGAACAATACAAGGGGACTGAGTATTTAGGATTATATCATTATGTTACTGTAAGTAAGAACAAAGGTGGACAAGAAGTGGTTTGGATCAATAAGAATGAAAATGAATATGCTTCGTTTAATGAATGGATAGAGGGAAAAGAACCCTATTTAAGAACTTAATAAGACGTTTAATTAAAATATTTAAATAAAGTAGTTTTTATAGTGGTTAGTTGTTGCAAACTTTTTGTCTTTATCTTGTTACAAGATAAGTTTATACTGACAACGTACTCACAGACTTTGATATCTAAATTATTGTTATGACGATAAATAATTAATTTAATTTGGGAGGAAAATATAAATGAATAAGCAGCAACAATATGATATGAGAATGATCTATGATTATAATAAAATACAAAGCGATCTGACTGCTAATAAAAATAGGGTTAAACTTATTTCTAATAAAATAGAAGAAATGAATAAGGATGTTAATTACAAATGCTTGTATCCGATAATTGAGGATCTGGATTATATAGTTCAATCTTTAGACTATATTTATATCTCATGTGTGAGCAGAAATGGAGTACGAGTTAGTTTTTTCCCATATACAAAATTTTATAGAGAAATTATTTCAACAATAAAGGTGCTTGATGATAAGATAAAGGATATATTTAAAGAGAATAATCTTTTTGCTAACAGTATAAATAATGATTATCAGAATATAAAGGTATTTATGCAAAATGAATTTAAGTGGAGGAACGACCTAGAGCATGATATTGATCCTTTTTTTGATGGGGAAATATTTAATATACTAAAAGAATTAGATATAAATAAGATTGTTAAGTTTGCAGAGTTAATTTGTGATCTTATTGAGAAAATCAAGTTAATTGGAATTAAAATTATAAATTTAAGAAGTGAAACTGTAAATTATAAGGTGATATCTTTAGATGATAGGAAAAAAATAATGAGTGAATGTGGTGACAGGTATAAAAGTATACTGGAAATGGTAAACCAAATAAGCCATATTTCAATGGAGAATAATGGGTTAAGTAAAGAAGGTAAAAATATAACTGATTTAACTTTCAAGTATTTGGAACTAAATAAGGCTTTTTGGTATACTTATGAAACTACGAATACTATAGGTAAGCAGTACACTGAGGTTATGCGTGATGATTATGGATATTTTGTTCGTATGTCAATAACAACATATTATCAGATATTTGATAAGTTAGGAATGTACCTAAATAACAAACTTGGATTGAATTTACAATATTCATATTATAAAACTGTAGTAGATGAAATAGTTAATAGGAATTTAATTAGTGACGAAATAATCAAAAATATATGTGAGTTGAGAAATGGTGATGAATACAAGGAATTGAGTCGAATTCGTCAGAGGATTGTACATTATAAGAAAGTTTTTATTGATTTTAAATCAAATTCTGATGCTTCTAGTTCTTTGCTAGTTTCAAGTATATCATCAATTAGTAATATTATTTATATTATTCTAGTCAATTATTTTAGAGCGAATTCTATTAAAGTATCTCAAAGTGTTAGAAATGAGGCTAACTCATTAATAGTAACAAAGAAATTATAATTAATACTATGTCTCCCAA
>JAEZKY010000192.1 GCA_023435985.1 Bacillota bacterium
CTTTCACTGATTATTTTATGAGAATAAATGATGCCTGTGATTTTGGATATATAGGTTCACAACGATTTTTTACAAGCCATAAACTGCGTAAATATTTTGCATCTACTTTAAATAAGAAAAATATCCCAGAATTGACTACACACTGGCTTTTAGGGCATAATATTGATTCGATTACTGATGCTTATTTTAAGTTAGATGTTAACGCGTTAAAAGAACAGTATAAAAGCGTTGTTGAAGATTTAAGTATTGAAAATGTCGTTGTACGTGAAATTACAACTAAAGAGTATGATAAGCTTTTAGAAGAGCTTAGAGAAGAGAAGAAAGAACGTGAAACTGAAGCTGCTAAAAAACATGACCAGATTAATGGCATGGAAGAAAAGGTAGAGTGGCTCACGGCTATGATGAAGTTAATGATTGAGGATCCTGAGATGCAGGAGAAATATAAAGATCAAATAGCTAAAATAATGAAATGACTATTTTTGGAGGATTAAACATGAAAATATGGTTAGAAACGCTTGATGTAACTGTAAACGGACAGGATATTAATTATGCTGTTGGACAATCCAATGTAAGTGAAATTTCACTTGATGAGGATAAGGGACTTGTTGAAGTATTATATTCAGATAATAATAGGAAACATAAATGGATTTACCTGCAGAATGTAGAACAGGTAGGATATGTTGAAATTAACTACGTATGAAGATTACAAGAATCTTCATAGAATAATCTCCTCTTTTTTAAATTTAATTCAAATCAAAGTAAAATTTTCTCAATTTAATTTTAAAATAGATTATATTAATTAAATAATTTAAACTATTTTTAAATTTTTGTTATAAGTAAATGAATAAAAAAATAATTTAAAAGTAGTTCTAAACAAGTTAATCCCCTAAAGGAAATATATATTAATTATTATAGATATAGTAATATACACTGTGAAGATTTAAATAAAGGTTTAAGATAATGTAGTATACATATGTTAATGTATTCGTAATATAAAGTAAATAGCAAAAACCTTATATTACAGAAGCCATAATTTAATATACTACATTTTTAAATTACTGTAATGATGTCATTGACTGTAATGATATCTACGGTAATGATGTTATTAACTGTAATGACATCTCGGAGGCATGAACTATGATGAGAAAAGGCGGACCACTAGAACCTTTAAGATATCTAACTTCTCGTATAAAAGCAATGTACAGCGGAGACCCAAAAAAATATTCAAAAGAACAATGGAATGATCTATTTAGTAAAAAAGTGATTAAACTATCTAAAACTAATTAAAATATACAATCAACCAGTTACTTAAGAGATTTTGAATGTCGCCTGATGCTAATGATGATAAAGATCCTAATGAAATCGAAGTATTGCAAACATGGTGGCATATCGAAGATCAAATAAGTCCTTCTAAGGGTAGGATAATACGAGAAGTTAGAGATGTTCGTACATCCAATTCTACAATAAATCTTGATTTTAAAGAAGATTTTAAATTTGTGGGTCTAAATATTAGATCACGAAATATGAATAAAGAAATAGCATATATTGAAGATACTAATTCTAAAGATACTAATTCTAAAGATACTAAATCTAAAGATACTAAATCTGAAGATTCACTCACATCTAAAGATAAGTATATATCCTTTGATCTAATTTTAGGAAATCTAAAAGAGTGGCCTTGTATCTCCAATAAAGCTCATGTTAAATATGAAGTAGAATACACTTCAACTGAGCCTAACATTGAATCATTTTGGAGTGGTTTAGGGTATAAATCACAGGTATTAACTAAAGAACTTATTCAACCTGAATTTTATATAACAATACCTGCAGGTATGGCCATAAGAAAAACTAATCCATTAAAATCATATTTCTCTAGACTAAATAAAAATTGGGAAAGCAAAGAAAGAATTGTATTACGTTTGAATGATGAAGCTCTTGGAAAAAGTACATTATTAGCGTTAGAAGATTCATATGTATCTGTTGAAAACCATAAGAAAAAATATAGCACAGTTGTAACTACTGAAGCCTATAACAAAGAAATTTTAGAATATAAAAACGATGAAAATAATGGAAATAAAAAGAAAGATGCATCTAATGTTACATTTGAACTATCTTATGAGTTTGTATCTGAATTAAAATATTTTTTATTCCCAATTATATCAATTATCTTTACACTTTTTTTGTTAGTGAGAATATATGCATTAAATCATGATACATATGGAAATCCAAGTATTGCTTTGACATATCTTTTAATTCTAATATCTTTTTCTACGTTATATTTAACACTTCATAGAGAAGGATATAAAATTCCATATCATCAAACCATATACATTTTAATGGCAGTTCTCGCCATCAGTTTTGTGTTAGAACTATATTTCACGCCTACTAGCACTAGTAGCATTACATTATCCATAGGATATACAATCTTGACTAGTTTATTTTAAATCCAACCAGATATTTCCAATTGTAAATCGTAATATAGCGGATTAACGAGTTAAAATTCATTTTTACAAAATTAGTTAAGAGAATTGACTTGAAATTAATTACGTATGAAAACTGTGTAATTAAGCTTTAATATAGTCAATTATTTTTAATATTAATTTTTTTTATAAAATAACAGTTATTACCCTTAACTTTGGATCATTAAGGATTATTACTTATTTTCAACAGACATAGACGTATTTAATCTCTTTTATCCCCGGGTTTATGTATTCTTTTTTCATAAAACATTACTTTTCAAACGCTCTTACACAATAACCATACTATATAAGCAATAATTCATAACTGATACATATTGAAACGAGTTGAATGGATATGGGAGCAATTACGGTTAATTTACCTGATGAACTTGAAAAAAAGTTTAGAGAGTATACAACAATAAAATTTGGAGATAGGCAGGGCAAGTTAAGTAAAGGCGCTGTTGAAGCTTTTAAAGAATGGTGTATGAGACAGTATGAAAATTAACATAGATATTAAAGTGATATGATGAGGATAAATGATATTATGAGATAATTCATGTTCACAACTTAGTGAAAAACCTTAGACCCTAGAGAATTTTGGGGCAGAAAAAAATATAGGCGGCAACCTAAATGTTTGAAATACTGGAGAACTTAAATGTTCTCCATTCCCAGATAAGTCCAGAGAAGGATAATTCAAAAGTAACTATTTTTAAAGTTAATTTAAGTAAGAATGTCTTATTTAAAATGATTAATTTGATTTTAAAATTTTATAATGACTATTTAGTACAATCACGTTTTTTATATGCTTATTTAAATAAGGGGATTTATTTGTTAAATTATTTTATTTTCAGGGCATTGTTTGAAATTTCAGCAAGAATTAAATGTTCAATAATTTCCCTTAAATCAAAATTATCTAGAAATAGTTATAAAACGTTGGTTTTTAGATATTTTATAATTCGTGACAGAATATCATGTTCAATTCTTTATATAATCAGAAAAAGGAGTTGAAAAATAATATAGGCGGCAACCTAATGAATGAAGAAATAAAATTAACTAGAAAACCTGTAGGAGAGCTTACATCTGATGAAAAAGATGTAATAATGCAAAATGGAATTAAAGCGTTGATACAGCTGAAAAAAATGACTTTAAATGAATAAAAACCATTTACCTGTTTTTAAGTGCATGCATAAACTGTAGTATCTTGAAAGCCAGGGAATGTATTAATTATGGTTTAAAAGGAGGGAATATGATAAATGTGGGGGAAAAAATCAAAAATGCGCGAAAAAAAGGCGGTAGAAAAGTTTATGAAATGGTATATCACTACCCAAACACAATGTGGTGAATCGACTGTTAGGGAGGCCGTAGATTATATAAAAACGCATAAATCTATGTCAATATGTGAATTGAACCAGAAAAAAATAGGATGGCGGTTACATGAATCCAATGATTTCACTAAAACTCTTAAATACTCTAAAAAATACCGTCAGGAATTAAATCACTGGCGAATAAAATAATGGATCTTAAATAAATTAAGAGGCGGCAACTCATGGATAAATTTAACCCTGGAGAAGAAATGCAAAATCCTCCATATTCCCATTGGAAGAGTATAGACTGCTATTTAAACCCCTGCATGGTATTTTTTATATCGCAACGGCATCAAGAATTTATAATTAGGTTTAATACTACTAAAGGAATCGTAAGTTTGCATAATTCTCCTTTGAAGCCACATTTATATGAATATATAATAAAATTACAAAATGCAAAGTACCGATTTTTGCATGAAAAACCTATATATGAATTAAATATAGAGGGAGATAGTCTTTTTAAGAAATTATATTCTGAATTAAAAAAACATGAAATTATTCCTTACAGTGAAGGAGAATCTAAATTAAGTATTAAAAACTTCCTTGAATCGTTATATTTCTTTTTAGATGGAATTAATCAAATTATACAAAGGGAATT
>JAEZKY010000200.1 GCA_023435985.1 Bacillota bacterium
GTATATATCAGCCGGGAAGCTTCCGTAATCCTCATAAAATTGATAGAAATTTTTTAAAAATAATATATAATAATTTATTTTCTCCGATTCCTTTAGCTTATATCTAGCTTCTGGTATAATCTCATCAAAAAATGATTTGTTTTGTATTGTTACATTTGGATTGAGTGTATACAATTTAATATCTGCTTCCTTTAATTGATTAATCATTTCTTTTACTACAGAATTTAGATCGGGCTTTATTTGAGCTAATTTAGCCCCTCTATATACAACAAATGCTTCATCCATTTTAGAATAATCCAAAAATAATTTATTATCACTTGTTATTGATCCTGATTCAAAAATGTTTATTAGAGAATGTTTCTCTATATTTTTATACAAACTGTATATAGATATTAGTATCTCAAATAGATTTTTTCTATCGATGATCGAATTGAAATCTAATAATTCATCTTGAATTTCAATTTTAGTAAAATAGTTTTCGCTTGACAAATTCCATTTTTCAACATCAACGTTATCTGATTCCTTAAAAATACGTTTATCTCCCCTAATCAATATTTCATTTCCCTTTATTAATACAAGCCGATTGTTCTCTTCTAAATTTTTCATCGCAAATTCTTCTGAAGGGTAGAATATAACATCTTTATCATAACACCAATTTATAAATTCCAAATTATGATCTTTTGCTATTTTAAGTATTTTGTCTTTTAAATCCTTATCCTCGGTTAAAGATTTCATATCCTTTCCAGTCGCAAATACTAAAGCATTTAAACAAAATTCCTTTTCAATGCTATGAGGCATCTTTTTTTCAATACATGAATTATCATTTAAAACATTTGACATAAAGATAGTTAAATTTTTTATATGTAGATCATTAGAGTTAATTAACTTCTCAAATTTATACCATTGTGAGGAATTATACTCTTCAACTCTTTGATATTCAAATGCTTTAATTGTTAATTTCCACATCGCCTTAACCATTTCATATTCTTTTATATGAAATGTAATAAAGGCAATTAAATCAAAAATTATTTGAAAATTAACATTTTCTATAATGAAATCAGTACTATTATCAAATATTGAGTATATCACATCTACAATATCATTAATTTCTGGAATATTAGTTGAATTAAATAAAATCTTATGAACCAAAGTTATAGCATCTGCTTTATTCGTCAAGTTTTGTATTTGACTTAAAGTAACATTTAAAAATGCTTTTGTCCATTGTATATTTTTTGTAACTTTAATTAATTTAATAATTTGTTTCCAGTCTGTATCCTTAATGTTTATACCATTAATATCTATTCCATTTATTAATATTGTTCTAATTAATTCTGTTCGCTCATAGTCATTACATTCGCTATTTATAAAATTTGTAACCAAATACTTACATCGCTCTGGAAATTTAGCGTAATTTCTTTGTATTTCATTAATTAAATTAGTTTTTGATAAGCCACATACATTTATAAATTCAGATATGTCAGCATTTTGGAAAGCTAATTTTCTATAGAAATGTTTAAACATGCTTCCGCGTCCAATATCCGTATTCTTTATAAAATTTATAATTTGATCTTTAACCATATCCTTAATATTGTCATCAATTAAATGAGTCAATATAAATGGAATATTTTTAACATTATTTGCATTAACAGTATCATCAACCATTTCTAATACTAATTGTTCAATTTTGTGCTTTACATATAAAGGTGTATTAATATCAACAGAATCTATTGCATATTTCTTTATATCATCATTTTGTATAATCTCTGTTTTTAAATCTGAAAGTATTCCTACCTTGCACTTTTCATCATTTTTCTCAAGGAATATTCTACTTATCATACTATCCAATTCGTTAGCTAATTTTTTTGCACGTGTATAATCCTTAATAATGATAAAATAATCATCTACATACCTACACGCAAAATCAAAAGCTTGATCAATTTTTCTCTGTATTAATCTATCTAAAGGCGTTAAATAAATTTCCGCTAAGAATCTTGCAAACGCAGGTCCTTGTGGAACTCCTTTATCATTTAATTCTCTACATAAATATATTAAATAATTAATTGCATTAAAATATTTCCTTTCTGCATCAGAATCGAGTTTATCCAAACTAATCTTACAATTATTATATAAATCATCATATGTATTTTGGGAAGTCAGTATTTCTTGAAGATATCTTAAATTAATATTGTCATAAAAACCCTTGATATCAATTTTAATCAAATAATACTTATCATATGCACCATGTTCAATACATTCACGCACATCTTTTGCATATTCTAGCCAAGATTTATTCCAATCTATGAATATTTGATTTGAAAAATTATTATTAATTCTATAACTATAACTTAAAGATGTTGTAATTTCCTGCCCAATAATGTCACTTACATATTTCATTATTACAGTAGATAATACCCTATCTCTTGCAGACATTCCATATAGTATTCTAGTTTTACTCTCTGATTCTTTTCTAAAAAATCTATAGTATTCTGGTTTTAATAAATCTAAATCACTATTATTTAATATTTTGCAAATATCTTTTTTTAGATCATTTTTTTCTAAACTATATAATTCATCTCGTACAAAATTTAATGGTACTTCATCGTTTAATTGTAAATATTCAATTTCACTTCTTATTGCCCAATCAATTATTGAATCGAATTCATCATTTTGAGTAAATGTAAGTCCAGCTAACAATCCAGTAACATTTTTGATATCATTTTCTTTACAATAGTTACAACTAATTTTTAGAGTTCTCTCCATGAATTCAATGCTAGGAGGATATAAATTTGATAGCATCTTAATTTTTGATTCAGTTATTGCTTCGTCATAATTATCACTTCTCTGAAAAAATTCTTTTACTAATTTTTTCCCTAAATTTTTATCATCATCACTGGTTAATCTTATTAACGTTGCAACAATTATTTTTCTATATTCTTCATTTAAAATTGAAATTTCCATCCCAAAAATATATTTAAAAAATTCAGACTTACTAAGTTGGTCTATAATAGAATCTAAAGTAATTTTTCTATCCAAATTTCCTGTTATTCTATGAAAGTTCTCAATCTTGTTATAATTTGTAATATTCAATTTTTCAATAATTTCTTTTGTATTATTTTCTTTATATTTTTCCAATATTTCGATTTGCTTTAATATAAACTTATCATCCAACTTATCTACGACAATTAACTTTTCATCTAATGAATCTATTAAATATGAATATGAGTTACTTTTTAAGTGATATGAAAGAGGAATTTTTACACCTTTACCAATAGTATTTCCATTTGACGTAGCAACTGTAGGGAATAAATCCAAGTTTATGATGTCTTCTTTTTTCAATATATAATTAAAGTCTACACTTTTTATTATTTTCTGAATTATTTGATATCCTATATTTTTACTTATTTCGGTACTCATAATTATCCATACATGTATTCCTCTATTCCCTGAATATTCAATTAGATAATTAATTCCTATTCTATTCAAATAATCGATAACTATTTTAACTTCTGATATTAACATTTGACTTTTTTTATCTTTTAAAAAATTAAAGTCGTTTCCTATATTTTGTTTTGATATATCAAAATCTAAACATAACCATTTTAATTTATCATATTTTTGTTGGTATGAAAGAATTGCTTTTTTATTTTTTATATAATATTCTACTTTAGTTGCATCAATTCGTTTATGCTTAGTAAAAAAATTAATTTCTTCATTAACTTTCTCTTGTATCGCATATGCCTTCTTAT
Organism: Bacillota bacterium; assembly: GCA_023435985.1. Classification (GTDB taxonomy): domain Bacteria; phylum Bacillota; class Clostridia; order Clostridiales; family Clostridiaceae; genus Clostridium. Next base: position 3,747 of record JAEZKY010000200.1, read on the forward strand.
TAAAGAAAAAAGTATCAAATGCAATTTTTGCATACTTATTTAACATCATAATTTATCCCTCTTCTCGTTATAATTTAAATAAACTAGTTTTTAATATTTAATTACTAATTTAGTATTATTTTAAACACCAAACCATATATACTAATTTCTATATATTTTAATATTATCATATCATCTTTTGTAAATAAATGAGAAATTAGCTACAATATAGTCATTATCTTATCCCCCATTGAACATTTGTTCTTATTGTACTATAATAATATCATAAATACCGATAATGGTGGTGATATGCACATGAAGAAATTAAAAGATCTTCTTCAAATAATCGAGAAAGAAGATATAATTTATGAGGAAATCAATGTAAGATTTGAAAATTCACTAGGAATATATTTAAATATTCTCGGTCTTCCTGCAACTATAGGTATATCTAAATGCATTCTCAACAATAGATGCAAATATATATCTGTTTTAGCTGAAGAACTAGGACATCATTTTACTAGCTTAGGTAATTTAACTATTGAATCTAAAAATTATTCTGAAAGGCTTATGAAAAATAAACAGGAGCATAAAGCTAAATCATGGGCTGCTAACTTTCTTATAAGTGACGAGGATTTTATACAAGCTTTATATGATTGTATATCTACTCCTTGTGATATGTGTGAGCATTTTAATGTGACTAATGAAATATTAGAATACAAGATTGCTTCTATAATTCATGATGAAGTTAAGTATAGCAATATAAGAAAAAAATTTATGCTAAGGGAAGTTCCTTATAACTGTTGCACTATTTAGTACTGATAATACAATAACTTAATATCAACATTTATCTTTACTCAATGTACTTTAATTATCAAAAGAATTAACATCAATATATTGAGTCAATTTTTATAAGCTTCAAAAGAACATACATTCGTATTTTAAGAGGTGATAACTATGGCAGTAAAAACTAATTGTATTAAAAATGGTAAGAAATATTATAGGCTAGCAATTACTCTCGGACGTAACTCTGATGGTAAACTTATAAGAAAAGAATTCTATGGTAATTCTAAGTCTGATGCTGAGGATAAGCGTGATATATACTTAAGCAAAATCAGTTCAGGGATATCAAAAGATTTTGATAAACTTTATTTAGGAAAAACTATGAACAGTTGGTTAATTGATGTTGTAAAACAATCCACAAAACCATCCACATTTGATAGATATTATGGAATTTATAAAAACTATATTGAGGATACTACTCTATCATTTTTAAAACTTAATGATGTACATCCTAGTGATATTCAAAAGTATTATAATACTCTAAAAAAACAAGGTAAGAGCAGCTCTGTAATATTTAATTTGAATAAACTGCTACGATCTTTTTTTAACCATGCAGTTTTGCAAGATTATATAATTAAAAATCCTTGTATTGCAAATAAAGTAAAAATACCTGGGAATTTACGAAAAGAAAAGAAAAAGATTGATGTTTTTAATGATAATGAAATCAAGTTAATTTTAAACGCTCCAGAAGACTCTCTAATTAAATTTATAGCATTAACATGTATTTCCACCGGCATGAGACGTGGCGAGTGTATAGGCCTTAAATGGAGTGATATAGACTATGATAATAATGAAATACATATTCGTCGTTCTGCCAAAACTATCGCAACGTATGACGAAAATATGAAAAAGCATTACTCTCCCACTATTCAGACCACAAAAACCTACAACAGTGAGCGTGATATTCCTCTTCCGGCTAGTTTGTTCAATATATTTACCGAAATAATAAAAAAACAAGAAATTCAAAAATCAAAGGCTGGGAATAGTTATATAAATAATGATTTAATATTTTGCAATGAAATTGGTCAGCTGATAGATGATAGTAATTTAACTAGATCATTTTCTAGATTCTTAAGAAGAATTGGTGTTGAATACAAACATATACATTGCTTAAGGCATACTTATGCTACTAAGCAATTTGAAAATGATATTCCTTTAAAGACTGTTTCTAAATTATTGGGACATAGTACTATCAATATAACTGCTGATACCTATACTCATGTATTAAAAAGACATAAAGATAGAACAATTGATATCCTAAGCACTTTCTAATATAGGGAAATAATAATACCAATAATTTAGACATTTCTAAATTATTGGTATTAATTTCTTATTAATATATGAAAATACTCTTGTTTAGTCAAAATAAAAACTCTTCTATGCAATATTTCCACCATCATTATTCTTTTTATCTTCTATATATTGTGCTACATTAATTGGGGGTAATATTAGCGGAGTAATATTTGCAATCGCTGTATAATTTGATACCAGTGCTCTTACATATGGGAATAATATAGCTACCGCATTTTTTTCTGAGAATTCTATTTTTAATTTTTCATCTACACTAGCATCATCAATTTCAAATATACCAATTACTTTTACAGTCATTGTAAATGGTACTTCATCTTCTTTTTTAAAAAGATATAAATTTAATCTTAATATGAAGTTATTTTCATCTTTAAAATCAACACTTGAATCAATATCAAAATCTAATTCAAAATTGTCATTTTCGTTATATTTATTTTTAAAACTCACTTCATCTACGATATAATCAATGAATCTTAGTGAACTTTTCATTTATGCAGCCCCCAAGTTTAAATTATTATATAAATTTGATACAACTTGATTATTGCTAATTTTAACATACTCATCTTGTTGTCTCTTTATTTTAGAAATAAAGTTTTCATATTCACTATATTTCTTGTAATGAAATGTAGTATCTGCATCTACCTTATATTTAGAATTTTCTACTCCATTTCTAATTAGCATATTATCAAATTCTTCTGCTGAGATATTTTCAAAGAATTCATCAATTTTTTTTAATTCGTCTTTCAAATTCATAACTAATCCTCCTTTAACAATGATATATTTTTGGAATAGTTTTTTCTTTTAATTGAATACATATCCACTTTTTTAGATTCATTTAAAATTTTAACTAAAGAGTCAATATGTTCATATTCATCTTTAAAATCATGTTCCTTTATATCATATACTATGTTTAAATTCTTGACACATATTTGCTTTTCTAATACATAATTTAATCTAGTATTACTATCTTTATACCTATATTGCTTTGTAACAAATGATGCTATAACTGCGTCATAATTATTTATATATTTATATTCCGAAAACATTATGTTTAAAACCACACCGTCACCAATCTTATATCTGCTGAACCTTTCAGAATATTTTTTACTTTCCTCTAGTTTACTACCAAAGTATTCAAATATACATTTATGATCTATATTATCATCCAAATTAAAAATTCTATTATTATCTACTTCTATATTACAAAATAAAATTATATATTTATCGATTAAATCATCAAATCCTGTATGTTTTCTATATTGCCTATATTTAAACATATCTTGAATCCATTTATATGCAAAAGTAACTTTTTCATAAAAATATGCTCCATCTCCAAGCCAATGTTTATCTCCAATAGACTTGTCCATAATTTGATTCTTTATAAATCTGAGTCCTCGTTGCTTTTCTGTACCATGAAATACTTCAAAATTTATTAGATTCTCACTCATATTCATTAGTCCCATTCTTTTTCCATTTTTTTAAAATAATAGATTTTTTAGAGCATTTGTTCCTAAAATAATATTAACACAAATTTGTCTCATATTCACGACTTTTTTTAATAAATATAAACTAATATAAATTAATATGAGTTTATGTAAACCTAAATTAATCAAATCTTACACGATTTTTATAATTAATATTGCTTAAATATTGTTCAATTTTAAATTACTTTAACATTATCCTGTGTGGGAAAAGTGTGGGAAAAACAAGAATACCAACTATCTAGAAAATATCTAAATAGTTGGTATCACTTACTTTATGGTGCACTTGGTGAGATTCGAACTCACGACTTCTGGATTCGAAGTCCAACGCTCTATCCAACTGAACTACAAGTGCATATTTGTTTATATATAAATAAAAACAACTGCTATCAGTTGTTTTTTTTGGAGCGGGTAGTGGGAATCGAACCCACCTTTCCAGCTTGGAAGGCTGGAGTATTACCGATATACGATACCCGCAAATATTTATATTATTTCATGTATGGAGCGGAAAACGGGATTCGAACCCGCAGCCTCCACCTTGGCAAGGTGGCACTCTACCGTTGAGTCATTTCCGCTCGCTTGGTGCAGATGAAGAGAGTCGAACTCTTACACCGTAAGGCGCTAGATCCTAAGTCTAGTGCGTCTGCCAATTCCGCCACACCTGCATAAACAAAAAACTGGTGGCTTACCCGGGAATCGAACCCGGGACACCATGATTAAAAGTCATGTGCTCTACCGACTGAGCTAGTAAACCAAAATAATGGCTGGGATGGCAGGATTTGAACCTACGCATAATGGAGTCAAAGTCCATTGCCTTACCGCTTGGCGACATCCCAATATGGAATCAACTATAAAGTCTATCCCTATACATCTTAGATTTTCAATAAAATATATTTACCATGGTGCGTCATCAGGGATTCGAACCCTGGACACCCTGATTAAGAGTCAGGTGCTCTACCAACTGAGCTAATCACGCATATTAATTGCAAATATATTTTGGAGCGGGTAGTGGGAATCGAACCCACCTTTCCAGCTTGGAAGGCTGGAGTATTACCGATATACGATACCCGCATGTACATTTATATATTTTACATGATGGAGCGGAAAACGGGATTCGAACCCGCAGCCTCCACCTTGGCAAGGTGGCACTCTACCGTTGAGTCATTTCCGCTCGCTTGGTGCAGGTGAAGAGAGTCGAACTCTTACACCGTAAGGCGCTAGATCCTAAGTCTAGTGCGTCTGCCAATTCCGCCACACCTGCATAAATAAAAAATTGGTGGCTTACCCGGGAATCGAACCCGGGACACCATGATTAAAAGTCATGTGCTCTACCGACTGAGCTAGTAAACCGAAATAATGGCTGGGATGGCAGGATTTGAACCTACGCATAATGGAGTCAAAGTCCATTGCCTTACCGCTTGGCGACATCCCAAAATGGGGTGAACGATGGGACTCGAACCCACGACAACCAGTGCCACAAACTGGCGCTCTACCAACTGAACTACGTTCACCATTATGGTGCGTTTTAAGGGATTCGAACCCCCGGCCCACGCCTTAGAAGGGCGTTGCTCTATCCAGCTGAGCTAAAAACGCATGTTATTATATTTATATTACAAACTCAAGGTTTGTATGGAGCGGGTAGTGGGAATCGAACCCACCTTTCCAGCTTGGAAGGCTGGAGTATTACCGATATACGATACCCGCATAATTAAAAATTTAATCAAAAATTAGTTTTAATGGTCGGGGTGACAGGGATTGAACCTGCGACCTCATGGTCCCAAACCACGCGCGCTCCCAACTGCGCTACACCCCGATTTTAATGGTGCGTTTTAAGGGATTCGAACCCCCGGCCCACGCCTTAGAAGGGCGTTGCTCTATCCAGCTGAGCTAAAAACGCATATTATAATCTTGCTCTGTTGCTTTTTCAGACGATTATTATTATACAACATATATACTGTTTTGTCAATTCGCTTTGTTTTCAGAACGGTTTTTATTTTAACCTGTGTCTTAAACCTTGTCAAGATTTTTTTCTTCTAACTTTGATATTTAAGTTTTTATGGAGCGGGTAGTGGGAATCGAACCCACCTTTCCAGCTTGGAAGGCTGGAGTATTACCGATATACGATACCCGCATAATTAAAAACTTAAACTAAAAATTAGTTTTTGGTCGGGGTGACAGGGATTGAACCTGCGACCTCATGGTCCCAAACCACGCGCGCTCCCAGCTGCGCTACACCCCGAAAGTCTTGACCTGTTTTAAGCTTTACTGCTTATCTCTCAGCGACAATGATTATTCTACAATATGAAATCTGTTTCGTCAATACCTTTTTTAATAATTTTATAATAATTATTTTAACTTAATAAAATCAGATCGTTTCACATCAGATGAAATGCCTTCTTTCAAACCTTTTTTAATAAGATTTAGCTATCTACTTATCTCTTTCTTAACGCAATTTAATGCAGCTTCTATGACCTTATCCATATCATAATACTTATAATCGCCTAATCTGCCTCCAAATATAACATTCTCTTTCTTTTGTGCTAATTCTCTATATTTATTAAATAAAGACATATTTTTTTCATCATTAATTGGATAATATGGCTCATCACCTTTTTTCCATTCTTTTGGATACTCTTTTGTAATTATAGTTTTCTCTTGTTTTCCAAATTCAAAATGCTTATGTTCAATAACTCTTGTGTATTGTATATCTCTTTCTGTATAGTTTATAACTGCATTTCCTTGGTAATTGGCTTCATCTAATGTTTTATTCTCAAAATACAAGCTTCTATAATCTAATATTCCTAACCTATATTCAAAAAACTCATCTATCATTCCTGTAAATACTAATTTTCTTGCGATCTTTTCAAAATCTTTATATTCGTTAAAAAAGTTGGTATTTAATTTTATATCTATACCTTCTAACATTTTATTTATAATTGACGTATATCCACCTACAGGGATTCCTTGATATGTATCATTAAAATAATTATTATTATATGTATATCTTACAGGAATTCTCTTTATAATGAAACTGGGTAGATCCCTTGCTTCTCTTCCCCATTGTTTTTCTGTATATCCCTTAATTAACTTTTCATATATATCTTTTCCAACAAGCATTAATGCCTGTTCCTCTAAATTTTTGGATTCATTGATATTTAATTCTTCTATTTGATGATTAATTTTATTTTGAGCTTCTTCAGGTGTTTTTACCCCCCATAGCTTATTAAAAGTATTCATATTAAATGGTAAATTATAAAGTTCATTTTTATATAATGCTAAAGGTGAGTTTATGAAATTATTGAATTTCGCAAATTTATTTATATATGTCCAAACATTTTCGTTGCTAGTATGAAATATATGAGCTCCATATTTATGTACATTTATTCCTTCAACATATTCAGTATATATATTTCCACCTACATGATCTCTTTTGTCAATCACTAAACACGTTTTTCCTCTTTTTTTAGCCTCATAGGCAAATATAGAACCAAATAGGCCTGCTCCAACAATTAAGTAATCATACATTTTTCTCATTCCTTCTTTATGTCAATAATTATAACCACCGTTTTTTATTTATATCGGCTATACTCCTAATAACTTAACAATAATTCTTTAGAACTTTCATCTACAGTCTAATTTATTGTTTATTAAATTTAAATACCTTTTTAATATTAGTATTAGAACACACCTAGTTATTCTCTTATTTCTTTAAAATACGTATCAATATAACTATTATCATCTATATCTATAAATCCAACATATCGTCCTTTAAACCTTGGCAATGACACACTTCCTGGATTCATTAATATAATATCATTTTCTCTTTCTAATAATTGTTCATGAGTATGCCCAAATAAGACGACATCAGCTTCTACTTCTCTGCCCCTATAATAAATATTATTTATAGAGCTTTTCACCCCATATAAGTCCCCATGAGTAAAAAATATTTTCCTGCTGTTTACCTCTATAATTCCTTCCTTAGGGTATTTCCCTGAATAATCACAATTACCCGCAACTGCATATACTTTTCCATTAAAATTATTTTCTAATATTTGTACATCCTCAATATTATCACCTAAATGTATTAATATATCAGCTCCTTTTATTAATTCCTTAGCCAGTTTAATATATTTAGTTATTCTATGTGTATCACTTACAACTGCAATTAGCATAAAATTCCCTCCTAAACTTCTTTATTAATTATATTGCTGCAATAATAAGATTAAATCATATGATAACACGTTATCTTTTAAAATAAACATTGCTTGTTATATAACAATGTAATACCTTTTAATTAATTATATTAACTTATATAATATCCTTTTTAATTCTTTTAGTGCTAATCCTCTATGGCTAATTTTATTTTTTTCTTCTGGAGACAATTCTCCAAAAGTTTTGCTTAATGGTTCGTAGAAGAATAATGGATCGTATCCAAATCCTCCTTCACCTTGTAACTCTTCTATAATATATCCACGCACATCTCCAAGAACACTGAAATATTCTCCCTTATCTGTAAACATTGCTAATTGGCAGATAAATTTAGCTCCCCTATTTTCAATACTTACGCCTTTTAAATTATTTAAAAGCTTTTCATTATTCTTTTTATCATTACCATGTTCTCCAGAATATCTTGCTGAATATATACCTGGTTCTCCTCCTAAATAATCAACTGTGAGTCCTGAATCATCTGCTAATACAATGAAATTTTCGTCTCCTCTTTTTAATAAAAATTCATATATTTCCTTAGCTTTCTTTTTTGCATTTTCTTCAAAGGTTTTTCCGTCCTCAACTACATCTATATTAATATTTTCATCCTCTAAAGATTTGACTTCAATATCTAATTCCTTTAATATATCTTTCATTTCTTTTATCTTTTTTTTATTATTGCTGGCCAATATTAGTTTTTTCATTATTTCCCCCCGATTCTTCAAAGTAAAATTAACTTTATTTCCTATGATATATAATATTACAATTTAATCTAAACAACTGCATTTATTAATAAAAATATACAAAAATTTAAATAAATAATCATTTTTTAAATTATTATTTATTATTTTATATTAAACAGTTCATCTCTTTTAGGCGGCTCCACTTTTATTTCTTTTTTATTATCAACTAGAACCCCTTCACGTTCACATATTTTACCTATTATACTAGCATCTATGCCTTTTTCATTGATTTTTTCAATTAATTTTTCTCCATTTTTAGTGATAATAAGCATACTTCCAGATGATATAAGTCTAAGAGGATCTATTTTAAATTCTTCACAGACCTTTTTTGTTATTTCAAGCATTGGCACTTTATCTTTGTATATTTTAAAGCCTTTATTTGATGCCATCGCAACCTCAAATAGACCCCCAAGGAGACCTCCTTCTGTTATATCATGCATTGAACTCACTCCAAATTCTCCGCCTATCTTGCCTTCCTCTAAAACGCTAATTTGATTTATTAAACTCTTACCAAATTTTATTTCTTCCTCAGATAAAACTTTTCTTATCCTCTCTTCATGGTCATTTATTAAAATATGAGTTCCTTCAAGTCCTATGCTCTTTGTTACTATTATGTCGTCATCCACTTCTGCCCCTGCTGTTTTAACTGATTTGCCCTTCAAATTCTTTCCTATAACCGTAACAGAAATAACTATCTTATTAACCGCACTGGTTATTTCCGTATGCCCACCTATGATTTCAACATTAATCTTAGCTGCTTCTTCATCAATTTCTTTCATAATTTTATTTATATCCTCTAAGCTTGCAGATGTAGGT
>JAEZKY010000201.1 GCA_023435985.1 Bacillota bacterium
ATTTAGTAGTAAATTCTATGTTGTAAGTTACATTATCTACAGTAGTTGTCCAAATTTTTCTTCTCATATAATCCCTCCCTTGCTTCTAGATAATTTTTATTGAAATAGATTATATATTTATATATATATACAATAAGATGATAAATAGAATTGTATAAAATATATATGATATAATGGCGAAAATGTATAGATAAAATTATTAATATCCAAAATAATAAATTATTAAAGAAAATTTATACAAAATATGATATAATAAGGTGCTTTTAAAGTTAGCCATATTAAAGAAATTTATGAAGTCTTTAAAAAGCTTTAATTATTCAAAAAGGAAAAATGATAAAAATAATTTATAATATGTAATAATAAGGAGAGATAAACTTGGATACATCTACAATATTTTTATTTATATTTATATTAGCAGTAGACATAATGCTCATCGTAAAAGATGTAAGAAGCAAATTAATAATTAGCGGCAACAAAAAATTTAAGGTTATAATACCAGTTATGATAGTAGTATTTATTATAATGACTCTTAGGAATTCTACCTTTGGAATTGAAAATATTATAGTGTGCATTGGGATATTACCACTTGCATTTGTCGGTAATAAAACAGGTATAACAGAGAATGGATTTTTATTTAATTCATATGTAACTCCTTGGGATAAAGTTGAAAGTTATTCTTTAAAGGAACAAGGAGAGAAATATATACTTTCTTTTAAAACAAATATTGGAATTAGAAAAATATTTTTTAAACTTGAACATAAAGATGAAGTAAAAAAGTACTTATCTGGAATAAGAAAATTAAAATATGTTATATAATGACTTTAGGTGCTGAAATAATAAAGAGTTGCCGTGAAATAATTTTCTAGGTAACTCTTTATGTTTTAAAAAAGTATAGGGCTTTTAATGCAAACTTATATGATATAATTGATACATTAATACATAAATATAATTGACATTAGAAAAAGGCATTTTGAGAATAATATGTTTAATTATTATTTTAACTGTGCCAAGGAGAGGAAGAGAAACAAAATGAGTAAAACTCTTGTATTAGCTGAAAAGCCATCAGTAGGGAGGGACCTGGCAAAAGTTCTTAAGTGTAATCAAAATAAAGGTTCATATATAGAAGGAAGTAAATATATAGTGACTTGGGCAATGGGGCATTTGGTTGGTCTTATGGACCCAGAAGGATATGATAATAAGTATAAGGAATGGAAAATGGAGACACTTCCAATGCTTCCTAAACATATGAAGCTTACAGTATTAAAAAAGACAGGAAAACAATATAATGAAGTGAAAAAGCAATTATTAAGAAATGATGTAAGTGAAATTATAATTGCAACAGATGCCGGTAGGGAAGGCGAGCTTGTGGCTAGATGGATTTTAGAAAAATCAGGTGTGAAAAAACCACTTAAAAGATTGTGGATTTCATCACAAACAGAAAAAGCAATTTTAGATGGATTTAGAAACTTAAAGCCAGGAGAAGCTTATGAAAATCTTTATAGAGCTGCAGTATGCAGAGCAGAGGCAGATTGGCTTGTAGGACTTAATGTTACAAGAGCATTAACCTGCAAATATAATGCACAACTATCAGCAGGAAGGGTTCAATCACCAACATTAGCTATGATAGTATTAAAGGAAGAAGAGATAAAGAACTTTAAACCAAAGACTTATTACACTTTAGATGGAAAAACTAAGGAATTCAATTTATCATGGATAAATAAAGATAATAATTCAAGAATATTTGACGAAGAATTTGCTAATAAAGTAGCAGCTAAATTAAAAAATTCAGAAGGAAAAATAGTTAATATAAGTGAAGTAAACAAGAAAAAGTTCTCTCCAGCGTTATATGACTTAACCGAACTACAAAGAGATGCAAATAAAATCTGGGGATATTCTGCAAAACAAACATTAAATATAATGCAGAGACTTTATGAAAATTATAAAATATTGACTTATCCAAGGACAGACTCAAGATATGTTACTACTGATATTGTAGCTACAATTCCAGAAAGATTAAAAGCAATATCCACAGGAGAATATAGGTCTTCCGCAGAAGAATTGCTTAAAGGAAAGATAAATGGTCATAAGGGCTTTGTAGATAATTCAAAGGTTAGTGATCACCATGCTATAATTCCGACAGAAGAAAGACCTAATTTATCAATTTTATCTTCTGAAGAAAGAAAAATTTATGATTTAGTGGTTAAAAGATTCTTAAGTGTAATGCTTCCACCTTTTGAATATGTTCAAACAACAATAGAAGCAGATGTTAATGGAGAAAAGCTCATAGCGAAAGGGAAAGTTATTAAAGCTAAGGGATGGAAGAGGCTTTATGACAAACTAGAAGATGATAACAATGAAGAAGATATAAAAGAACAAGTATTACCTATAGTTTCTGTTGGAGATAGTATTAAGATAGAGAATGTTAATGTAAAGAAAGGCGAAACAAAGCCACCAGCTAGATTTACAGAAGCTACACTTCTATCAGCTATGGAAAATCCACATAAATATATCAACGTCTCTAAAGAAGCAGCTAAAACTTTAGGTGAAACAGGTGGTCTTGGAACAGTTGCAACAAGAGCAGATATTATTGAAAAATTATTTAATTCTTTTGTTATAGAAAAAAGAGGTAAGGAAATAATACCTACCTCAAAGGGAAAGCAATTGATAGACCTTGTACCAAAGGACTTAAAATCTCCGCTATTAACAGCTAAATGGGAAAGCCAGTTAGATGAAATAGCTAAAGGAAAAAGAGAGGATCATTCTTTTATAAAAGAAATGAAAAATTATTCTGTTGCATTAGTTGAAGATGTTAAAGGTGGAAATAGCAAATTTGTTCATGATAATAAAACTGGAAAGAAATGTCCTAATTGTGGTAAATATTTATTAGAGGTTAAAGGAAAAAATGGAATAATGAATGTATGCCAGGATAGAGAATGTGGATATAGAGAAAGTGTATCAAGAGTAACGAATGCAAGATGCCCCGAATGTAAAAAGAAACTAGAACTTAGAGGGCATGGAGAAGGTGCCATATACGTATGTCCAGGCAGCAATTGCAATTTCAGAGAAAAAGCATCTCAATTTAAAAAGAGATTTGAAGGTAATGGAAAAGTTGATAAAAGAGAAGTAAATAATATAATTAAAAAAATGAAAAAAGAAGCAGAAGCTGACATGAATAATCCTTTTGCTGATCTTTTAAAAGGTTTTAATAAATAGGTAAATAATGAGGTAGAACACAGAGTGTAGTGTTCTACCTTTATTTTATGCATATGATTATATTACGTTACTTATTTGTTTGCGATGAAGTCAGTTGAGAAGGCAAGTTCTTTTTGTTCTTCTAAGACCTTAAGTCGTTCAGTAAGATCTTTATGGATGGCATTGTAAGAATCACTTCCAAGTACAAGTCGTTTTGGTGCAGGATTTTGTTCAATGCTATTAATTATTATTTTTGCCATCATGGCAGGATCACCAATTGAAAGAGTCTTACCCTCTTCGATAAAACGCCTAGTCGCACTTGCAGGGCTTACATCATAAGCGTCAATTTTAGGAGCTATCTTGGAACTTCCATATCTAAATTCTGTACGAGCACCACCTGGTTCCACAATTGTGATACCAATATTGAATGGTTCAACATCCTGCATTGTCGATTCAATAAAGCCTTCGATTCCCCATTTACTTGCATGATACATACATGCACCAGGATTTGTTGCTTGTCCGCCATAAGAGGAAATCTGTATAATTCTACCTCCACCTTGTGCACGCAAATGTGGAAGTGCTGCACGTACTACTTGAATTGAACCAATTAGATTTGTGTTAATTTGGTGAATTATTAAATCATCAGTTAATTCTTCAGCTGAACCAAAAAGACCGTAACCAGCATTATTAATTATCACATCAATCTTCCCAAGATCAGAGAATGCTTTATTCACTACTTCATGAATAGCTGATGTATTAGTTACATCTAGCTGAGCCAGCCATAGAAGATCACCATATTTATCTTTGAGGCCGTTCATAGATTCCATCTTACGTACAGTACCAGCGACATAATCACCACGTTCAAGTAATTGTTCAGTCATGTGTCGGCCAAATCCACTATTTACACCAGTAATAAACCAAATTCGTTTTTTCATTTTTATTCCTTCTTTCTTAGCAAAATTATAAAGATTTATTATGTAACTAACCGGTTAGTTACGTAATAAATCTTTATAATTAATTAGTCAAGTGGTATAATATGCGTATTGGGATAACATTCCCCAAAATCTAGAATTACAGAGGATGATTTAATGCGGAATTCACAAGCAACACAAGAACGTATTCTGGAAGCAGCCATGGCGGAATTTTCTACTTATGGTATTTCTGGTGCAAGAGTTGACCGTATTGCTAAGATAGCTGAATGTAATAAAAATTTAATCTATATGTATTTTGGAAACAAAGAAAGTCTTTTTACAACAATTTTTCAAAAACATTTATCATGTGTCTATAAAGATATTATATTCACACCTGACGATCTCCCTGGCTATGCAGTACGTGTTTTTGAGTTTGCAATGACGCATCCGGATTTAATGCGCTTAATGGCATGGTTCAGTTTGGAAGGAAAGACTACTAATCCAATTGAACGAGAGCAGGTTCATAATGAAAAAATTGCTGATTTAGATGGGTTGAAAAACAAAGGGGCAGTTGGAAAAGAATTTTCTTCAGATTTTATTTTGACTGCTATTATGGCACTAGCTACTGCTTGGACAGCAACGAATCCATTTGGTTCAATGATGAATTCTTATGCTGTGGATAATTTTGATACCTTGAAAAATGAAATATTTAAAGCTGTAAATCTAATTACTCAAGGCAAAGAGGATACAAAATAAAAAAGGTATAATACGTTAAATAATTAAGAAGTAGTACACTTATTTAAAGAGTCGAACTCACATAAATTCAAAAATGGATTTTTTGTGAGTTCTTTTCATTTTAGTTGTAAGAAGTAAAATGGTACTTGATTTAAAACTAATTAGAAGCGATAGGATGAATTTAAGGATATATATCAATAAAACTTAATAATTGCTAGTAGTATATAATCTAATTCATAAATTAAATATATAACATATTTAATTAGAATGTAATATAATAATACCATCAACAAAATGATTTTAAGGTAAATAATTCATTTTATTGATGGCTTTTCATGTAGTAAACTTATTTAATGTACTTAAGGAGATAAAATTATGGCTAAAATAATAATGATACAAGGAACAGCATCAAACTCAGGAAAGAGTTTAGTGGCTGCAGGGTTATGTAGAATTTTAAAGCAGGATGGTTATAAAGTAGCACCATTTAAATCACAAAACATGGCTTTAAATTCATTTATAACCGATGATGGGTATGAAATGGGAAGAGCACAGGTTATGCAAGCAGAAGCAGCAGGAATTTCGCCTGATGTACGAATGAATCCTATTTTATTAAAGCCTACAAGTGATGAGGGATCTCAAGTAATTGTAAATGGGAAAGTTATTGGGAATATGAGTGCAAAGGATTATTATGCTCAAAAGACTAAATTAATCCCAGATATTTTAAAAGCATTTAATGAATTAGCTAATGAATATGATGTTATTGTAATAGAGGGAGCAGGCAGCCCGGCAGAAATAAACTTAAATGATGATGATATTGTTAATATGGGACTTGCTAAAATGGTAAATGCTCCTGTACTCATTGTTGGAGATATAGATCGTGGCGGAGTTTTTGCATCCTTAGCAGGTACAATGCTTTTCCTATCTGATGAGGAAAAAGAAAGAGTTAAAGGAACAATTATAAACAAATTTAGAGGGGACATATCAATACTTAAACCGGGTCTTAAAATGCTTGAAGATGCAATTAATGTACCAGTAGTTGGTGTTATTCCTTATTTAAATATTAATATTGATGATGAAGACAGTCTTACAGATAGATTCTCGGTAAAAAATAAACCGTCTATTATCGATATTGCTGTAATTAGATTACCTAGAATATCAAACTTCACAGATTTTAATGCTTTAGAATACATAGATGGAGTTTCTCTTAGATATGTAGGTTCTCTCAATGAATTAAAAGATCCAGATTTGATTATTCTACCAGGAACTAAAAATACTATAGCTGATTTAATTTGGCTTAGAGAATCTGGTTTTGAAGCAGCCATAATGAAGCATGTTTCTAAAGATAAGCCATTAATCGGAGTATGCGGTGGATATCAAATGTTGGGGCTCACATTAAAAGATCCATATGGAGTTGAGCAAGGAGGAGAAGTATCTGGGCTTGGACTTTTAGAAACAGATACTATATTTGCAAAGGAAAAGACGAGAACTAGAATTACAGGAACGCTCTCAGAAGTTGATGGAATATTTTATAAGCTTTCAGGTGCTAAATTTGAAGGGTACGAAATTCACATGGGAATCACTATGAATGATAAAAATATAGTAAACAGTAAAAATATATATGGAACATATATTCATGGAATATTTGATAAAGATATAATTGCAAAAACAATAGTTGAAGCACTTTTAAAGAAAAAAGGATTAAGTGCAGACAATATAAAAGCACTTGACATGGCAAGCTATAAAGAAAGTCAATATGATATTTTAGCTGATGAAATGAGAAAAGCATTAGATATGAATTATATATATAAAATAATCAGTTAAAGGAATGTGTAAATTAAAATGGTAGATTAATCAAATATAAGATTATTTTCCTGTCAAATCCTTGAGGAATTTAGGATTACTTATAATATAATTTCTTTTTATGGTAACACTAAATTTTGAAAGGAGGTAGGAAAATGAAAGATAATATTAAAAAGATTTTGTCTTTAACTTTGATATTTATTTTTACTGTATTATTATTACCGATTAAGTTTGCCATTGCAGTTGAACCAGAAGACAAAGCTAAATCTGATGGAACGAACATAGAAGCAAGAGCAGCTTTATTGATGGAACCTATGAGCGGAAAAATACTTTATGAAAAGAATGCAGATGAAAAATTTGCGCCTGCATCTGTAACAAAAATAATGACTATGTTGCTTACAATGGAGGCTATTGATAACGGAAAAATAAATTTAGATGATAAAGTGACTTGTAGTGAAAATGCTAAGAAAATGGGCGGTAGTACAATGCTCTTAGACACTGGAGAAATAAGAACTGTTGAGGAATTATTAAAAGGTGTTGCAATAGCATCTGGAAATGATGCGGCAGTAGCTCTTGCTGAATACCTTGGAGGTACAGAAAGCGATTTTGTTAATATGATGAATAAAAGAGCTCAAGAATTAGGAATGAAAAATACAACCTTCAAAAATTGTAATGGCTTACCAGCAGATGGACATTTATCAACAGCAAAAGATATAGCAATAATGTCTAAAGAATTATTAAGGCATCCAAAAGTTTTAAAATATACAGGAACTTATATGGAAACTATATCTGAAGGAAGGAAATCTCCAATAGAGCTTGTAAATCATAATAAATTGGTTAGATTTTTTGAAGGCTGTGATGGATTAAAAACAGGCTTTACAGACGAAGCTAAATATTGTATCAGTGCTACAGCAAAGAGGAATGGAGTTAGAATGATGTCAGTAATTATGGGAGCTCCAACCTATAAAATTAGAAACCGTGATGCAGGAGTATTGCTTAATTATGGTTTTTCTAAATACGAAGGAAAAAAACTTATTTCCAAAGATGAAGATATAGATAAAGTGTATATGGATAAACAAACTGATAAGTTCTTTATGGCAAAGGCATGTGATGACTTAAATGTTATATTACCTAAAGGACAAAATAATGAACTTGAAAAGAAAATTGTTATTGATGAATTGAAAAAAGAATACAAAGTTGGAGATATAGTTGGAAAATATGAAGTTTATTTAGGAAATGATAAGGTAGGAGAAGTAGAAATATATTGTGATAGAGATATAAAGAAGGGCAATATATTCGACAATATAAAATATAACATTAAAAATTTATTTGAAAAAGGTGTCTAGATAATCATAAATCTAAATATACATTTTAATAATTAAACAGAAAAAAGCATATTTAAGATATAACTCAATAATTAGAAGAATTTCTTTTTGTTGAGTTATATTTTTATGTATAATATAAAGAGATATAAACTTTCTTGTTTTAAATCATATAAATTGTTATTATATTATAGTATCAATTCTAATTATATGAATTGAATGAAATATGCGGTGGAGGTAGAAGATAATAATGGAACTTCCAAGAATTAAAATTAATGATTTTGAAGGACCGTTTGATTTATTGTTACATTTAATAAGAAAAAATCAAATGAGTATTTATAATGTAAAAATTTATGAAATAACCAATCAATACTTAAATTATATAAACGAAATGAAAGAGATGGATTTGGAGATAACTTCTGAATTCATTGTTGTTGCAGCTACTTTAATAGAAATAAAGTCTAAATATCTGTTACCTAAATACAAAAAAGAAGATGAAGAGGACGAAGAAGATGAAGAAAAAGCTCTTTTAGAAAAGCTTATAGTGTATAAGAAAATCAAAGGGGTTTCCATGTTCTTTAAAGAAAGATACATCAGTGCAGGTGAAGTATACAGTAAAAAGCCGGAAATAATAGAGGAAATAAAAGAAGATGTTACAAAAATAGATTTATTTAAAGATATAAGTCTTATTGAATTATATAATATCTATAATAATTTATTAGAAATCTATAATAATAAGCAAAATAGGAATAATGTAATTCAAAAGAAAATATATGTTGATAAGTATAAAATTGAAGATAAGTTAGACTATCTTATGAATAAGATACAAAATGAAAATGTTCGTGATTTTGCCCAAATAATAGAAACTTGTGAGTGTAAACTGGAATGTGTTGTTACATTTTTAGCTCTGCTTGAAATGATAAAACAGAGAATGGTTAAAGTTTATCAAAGCGATAACTTTAGAAACATAATAATTGAAAGGAGAATAGATAATGCATAATGAAAAAGGAATTCAAATACCGTTTATGAACGATGAAAAGAAAAATTCATTAAAATCTTCAATAGAAGCATTATTATTTGCCAGTGGTGAACCCTTGAGTCTTCAGGACCTAGTAAATCATCTTGAAGAAAAAGCTAAGCTTATTGAGATTATAATTCAAGAAATGATTGAGGAATATGAAAATACTAGTAGTAGAGGCATTAAAATAATTGGTATAAAAGGTAGTTATCAATTAGTAACAAAAGCAGAAAATTCCGATAATGTACAAAAGTTGTTAAAGAAAAATAAAAGACAATCTTTATCTCAGGCATCAATTGAAAGTTTAGCTATAATAGCGTATAAGCAGCCTATTACACGAGTTGATATAGATGAAATTAGAGGTGTTAAATCTGATAGTGCCCTTCAAAGACTAGTGGAAAAGGAGCTTATAAAAGAAGTCGGAAGATTAGAAGTACCAGGTAGGCCAATTTTATATGGAACTACAGATGAGTTTTTGAGACAATTTGAATTAAGGGATTTAAAAGAATTGCCATCATTAGATCTATTTGGACAGGATGATATTCAGGAAGAAGAAATAGAAGAAAAAGAAATAGATTTGGAAGATATAGAATAATTTATTAGTAGGATACTAATAAATTGCTATACTTAATAATTAAAAAAGGAAAATAGGTTATAATTAAGTCATTATAACCTTTCCCTTTTCAATTTAATATTATCTAAATAACATTATCATTATTAGTGCTATTCTTTTCAAAATTACTTACAGCATTAGAAGTATTATTTTTGTCACTGGCTTCATTATTTTTTTTGCATAAATCTTTAACAAAGCCTTTAACGATATCTAGAATCTGAGGAACAGTATCAACTATTCTATCACAAGTGGTATTTTGATCTGCTGGTATCATTCTGACTCCATCTTGTTTTACAACTAGAAAGGCAACGGGTTTAACTGAAACTCCAGCTCCAGATCCGCCACCAAATGGAAAAACTGTACTTGTAGTATTTTCGTACAAGTACTCACTTCCTCCAGAAGCAAATCCAAAACTTAATTTTGAAACTGGAATTATACAGGTGCCATCTTTTGTTTCAATGGCTTTTCCAATAACTGTGTTTACATCAATCATATCTTTAAGATTTTCCATAGTGCTCTTCATTAAGTTTTCAACATGTTGTTCACTTGACATAATTTTCTCCCCTGTGAAGGGGTCACCTCCCTTGATTTAACACTTTTTTAAATATAATAATTGTCATATATATAATGTTAGCAAATGATAAGAAAATTATACTTGAGGCTTCAATTTTTAGTAAAAATTTATCTTCAAATATTGGATTTATGTTTAAGTCGAATTTATTAATTTTGAAGATGAACTTTAGAAAAATATATATTAATGGTGGTATCTGACAGAGGATTCCATAAAATATAGCTGTTTTTGCAGCATCATTTAAGGAATAATAAAAAGAGAAATTTAATTTTAACAGAGGTTTGAATCTAATATTTAAATTATACATATTTGATAATAGGGATTTATAATCTATATTCTTATAGGCATTTAAAAAGAATTTGCGTTCTTTTTTAACTACGGGTTTATCTCTTTTAGGAGGCTTTTTTTTAGACATAATTGTTAACTTGTATATTTTTATATAATAATCTGCTGGAGAATAGTAAATGATAACCTTAATAGGAATAGGCATAAATAATAATATTATTATAATAGCCAAAATAATAAAAAATAATCTCATAAAATACCTCCAAATTATCTGTACTTCATAATTATTGACCTAATAAAAAAAAATAAACAAAAAAATTTTAAAAACTATGTTTAAAAAATAATTAAAAAGGTAAACTAGAACCAAATAGTAAGTTTAGAAGGTGATTAATTATGAGAAAAGGTATAAAATGCATTACTGTTATATTGTTAGGTCTTATTTTTTCTCAAATATTAAATATAGGTGTAAATGCTAAAAATAAAGATAATACAAAATTTAAGGTTAATGCAAGATGTGCAATAGCCTTAGATAAAGAAAGTGGTACAGTTTTATATGAACAAAATGCATACGAATTAGTGCCAATGGCAAGCACAACTAAAATACTTACTTCGCTAATTGCTATTGAACAAGGCAATTTAGATAAAAAAGTTATTATCAGCAAAAAAGCTGCTAGTATTAGAGGTTCTACTGTAGGATATAAAGAGAATGAAGAAATTACATTAAGAGAACTAACTTTTGGACTTATGTTTAAGTCCGGAAATGATGCAGCAATTGCTATTGCTGAAGAATTAGGCGGTTCAATAGAAGGATTTTCAGAAATAATGAATCACTATGCCAGAGGAATTGGAATATTGGACTCGCATTTTGAATCTCCACACGGATTAGATAGTAATGAGCACTATTCATCTGCTTATGACTTAGCACTATTAACTTCTAAGGGAATGGAATATGATTTGTTTAGAGAAATTGTAGGAAGTAAAGAAATATCAAAAGAAAAATACAATTTTACTAGGGATTATAGTAATATTAATAAAATATTGTGGAGAATTCCAGGTGCAAATGGCGTTAAAACAGGATCAACAGGTAAAGCAGGAAAATGTCTAGTTTCGTCAATAAATAATAATGGTAAAGACATTATTATTGTGGTCTTAAATTGTCCAGATAGATGGAATGCAACTGAAAAAATCTACAATTATGTACTAGAAAAAGTAGCGTTTGGAAGTAAGACTGTTAAAGAATTGGTATAGAACTTTTAAAGTAGATAGTAATTTGATACTATCTACTATTTTTATGTAAAAAAATTAGATATAAATAAAAAGTTTTAAATTAATCATATTTTGTAGCAAAATATATCTTCTATAAATAATCTATTAATAGAAACAATTTCATCTAAAGGAAAGAAAATGATAAAAGAAGCTATTGATTGTATTGATGCAGGAACTGAATATTGTCCTTGTAAACTTGCAGAATATGGACAATGTTTAATTTGTTCTCAATGCCAAGGAAAAGTTTTCTGCGATTGCTTAAATTGGAAGGGGGTTTGTATATATCAAGAATTTTACAATAATAATAACAAGGCTAAAGATGGCCGAAAAACTTATGACTGTGTTATTAAAGATGTAATTAATTATCATAACAATTTAGTTATAGTAAACTTTAAGGCACCTCATAAATTAGTTATAGATTTAGCTAAGCCTGGAAGTTATGTATTCGTAAGAAGTAATGAAAATGAATATTTTGATATTCCTATCTCAATAATGAATTGTAATATAGAAAATGATATTATAACTATTGCTATTGAAATTAGGGGAATAAAAACTATTGGATTACTAAATATAAAGGCTGATGAAAACATAGTAATTAGAGGTCCCTATTGGAATGGTATTTTTGGAATAAAAAATATATTAGCTCAAAATAAAACTAAAGCATTAATTTTAGCTAGAGGAATTGGACTAGCACCTATGATACCAGTTATTAGAAAATTAATTTCTCAAGATAATGAATTGCAGGTATTAATAGATATAAGCCCCTTCAAAGAAAATTTTGTAAGTGAATTTTTAAGTAGTTATTCAATAAAAGCAACTGAAAAATCTTTATTAGATAAAGGCAAACTTTCAGATCATGCTAAAGTTGTAATTAAAGATGCATTAGAAGATGGTGTAAAATATATTCATGTAGGAGGAGCAGATATATTAACTTATAATGTAATAAATTACTTAAATGAAATTAATAGAAATGATGTTTCTCTTTCGTGCTGTAATAATTTTAAAATGTCTTGTGGTGAGGGGATTTGTGGAGCATGTACAGCAAGATTTTCAGGTCATAGAGTAAAAAGATTTTGTAAAGAACAGGCTGACCCGCAAGATATTTTTGAAGGGAGACGATTTATATGAAGGTTGTTATTATTGGTGGAGGGTGGTCTGGGTGTGCTGCAGCTGTTTCAAGTAAAAAAGCAGGAGCAGACGTTACAGTTATAGAGAAAACAGATTTACTACTAGGACTTGGTAATGTTGGTGGAATAATGAGAAATAATGGTCGCTATACTGCAGCAGAGGAATTGATTGCATTAGGATGTGGTGATTTAATAAAAATTACAGATAGGAATGCTATTCATAGCAATATTGATTTCCCAGGCCATAAACATGCCAGCTTATATAATGTAAATAAAATTGAAGGGGAAGTAAGTAAATATTTAAAATCTCTGAATATAGAACTTATGATGGAGAGCAGGGTAAATGATATTAATTTTGATGGACAGAAAATTAAAGGAGTATATTTAAGTGACGGTACTTATATAAATGGAGATGTGTTTATTGAAACTACAGGAACTACTGGACCAATGGGGAATTGTCTTCGGTATGGAAATGGATGTTCTATGTGTGTTTTAAGGTGTCCATCTTTTGGACCTAGAATTAGTATTAGTGAAAGATGTGGTGTTTCTGATATTCAAGGTGAACGAGGAGATGACATATTTGGTGCATTTTCTGGTTCCTGTAAATTAGCTAAAGAGAGTTTATCAGAAGAGATAAACGCTGAATTAGATTGCAAAGGAGTCGTTATTTTAAAAGTTCCTGAAGAAGATGTTAATTATGAAAAATTAGACACTAAAGTCTGTCAACAATATGCATTAAAAGAATTTGCTGAGAACATTATATTACTGGACACAGGGCATGCAAAATTAATGACAACATATTATCCATTGCATAAATTAAGAAAGATAAATGGTTTAGAAAATGCAAAATATGTTGATCCATATGCTGGAAGTAAAGGGAATTCAATTAGATATCTATCAGTCGCTCCAAGGACAAACGATCTAAAAGTTATAGGTGTAGACAACTTATTTTGTGCAGGAGAAAAGAGTGGATTATTTGTAGGGCATACAGAAGCTATTTGTACAGGAACCTTAGCCGGTCATAACGCTGTTAGATTGACTATGGGAATGCCACTTTTGATTTTACCTTCATCGATTTCAATTGGTGACTTAATAACTTATACTAATGAAAAGGTTCGAACTAGGGAAGGAAGAAAAGATAGATATACTTTTGCTGGTTCAGTTTATTTTAACAGAATGAAAGAATTGGGCTTATATAGCATCGACCTAGATGAGATAAGGAGAAGAGTTCAAAAAGTAAATTTAGATAATGTATTTTCTCAAAAGTTATGTTAATATAATATTTATTATTTTAAAGCTATCTGACTTTATTAGTCAGGTAGTTTTCTTCTTATGAAAAGTATAGGAATATGGGTTGAGATTATGGTTTTATTAACACAAAAATAAAATCCAACATAACATATAGTATATATAAACCTAAGGAGGAATAATTATGAGTAACTGTGGCTGTGTTACTAGTAAAGGCAACAATGCTGTAAGTCCTGCTGTTGCTAACACTTACGGTCAAAACTACAGAGGAAATAACAATAATAGATTCACTAATCACAATCATGAATTTTTATCAAGTACTAATTATGAAAAAGATGATGACTGTAATATACACAATCATCGTATAGCTGGAATGACTGGACCAGCAATTAGAAATGGGGTAACCCATGTTCATAAAATTGAGGAGATTACAGATACCTTTTGTGATCATATTCATAAAATTTGTGATATAACTGGACCAGCTATTTATATTTCGAATAATAAACACGTCCATCTTATAAAAGGAGTAACTTCTTGCTGTGATGGGCATGATCATGATTATTATTTTACTACTTTAATTGAAGATCCTACAAATGTTCCGAATTCAGGAAAATGTTAGCCTTACTTACAATAATAGCTAACCTCAGAAATTGGAATTCTATAATATATCACTATAATTATTCAATGGATATTTACGAATTTTCATAAATTAAAAACTATGCATAGAAGAAATTTACTTTTTTCTTTTTATGCATAGTTTTTATTTAATTAGTGAAATATTTCATTATTTTTGTTTATTCTTATAATATTTTATCAATATTTCTACAAAATTTATGTTAAAAATAAAAATGCCATCAAGTTATGATAATAAATTATAAATACATAAAGTCAATTTAAAATATGAAAAGTAAAGCTTGAAAAATTTAATATATTAATAAAAATATTAAAGATTAATCTAATAATAAGTAAAATCAGTAGTTTGATTTGACAAAATAACGATAGTAATATAAAAAAGTGTATATTTATATAAAAATGAGGAGTAAGAATAATGACAGAGAAAACAAAACAAAAAAAATTAACACTAATAACATTAATTTTAATGATTTTTACATCGGTTTTTGGATTTGCAAATATGCCAAGATCGTTCTATCTTATGGGATATGGTGCAATTCCATGGTTTATATTTGGCGGAATAACATTTTTCATTCCGTATGCATTCATGATGGCCGAATATGGAGCAGCCTTTAAAGAAGAAAAGGGTGGAATATATTCATGGATGGAAAAATCAGTAGGACCTAAATTTGCATTCATAGGAATCTTCATGTGGTATGCATCTTATGTAGTATGGATGATAAACATTTGTACGGTTGTTTGGATACCGTTATCAAATACCTTCTTTGGAGTTGATACTACTTCAAAATGGGGTATTTTAGGCTTAAACTCAACACAAGTTCTTGGAATACTTGGAGTCATATGGGTATCTGGTGCTTTTTTAATATCAAGAAGAGGAATAAGCAAGATAACTAAAATAACATCTCTTGGAGGAACTGCAGTTGCACTATTAAATATTCTTCTTATTGTAGGAGCGATTGTAGTATTAGTATTAAACAAAGGACAATTTAAGGAGCCTATAACATCAGCTATGTCTTTTGTTAATTCACCAAATCCATCATATCAAACTACTTTTTCGCTATTATCATTCTTAGTTTTTGCATTATTTGCATATGGTGGGATTGAAGCTGTTGGTGGACTTGTTGATCAAACTGAAAATGCAGAAAAAACTTTTCCAAAGGGTGTTTTAATAGCAGCACTAGTTATTGCTATAGGATATTCTTTAGGAATATTTTTAACTGGAATATTTGTAAATTGGTCTCATAGCCTTTCAGGAAAAGATGTAAACATGGCCAATATTACATATGTTGTCATGAATAACTTAGGATATTCTTTAGGAAATGCATTTGGAATGAGTGATGCTATCTCAATTCAGGTTGGTAACTGGATTGCTCGATTTGTTGGATTGTCAATGTTTTTGGCATATACAGGAGCATTCTTCACTTTATCATATGCACCACTTAAACAATTAATAGAAGGAACACCAGCAAAGTTCTGGCCAGGTAAAATGGCTCAAATTGATAAAAATGACATGCCGATAAATGCAATGCTTATCCAAACTATTATAGTAGCAGTAATGGTTTTAGTTATTGCTATGGGAGGAGCTAGTGCACAAGCGTTCTTTGCAATCTTAGTTAATATGACAAATGTTGCGATGACATTACCATATGTATTTTTATCAGTAGCATATATATTCTTTGTAAGAAGAGAGAATATAGAAAAGCCTTTTACAGTATTCAAAAATAAAACTTTTGCAATATTTATGGGAGTTGTTGTAACATTAGTAGTTGGATTTGCTAATATATTTACAATCATAGAACCAGCTATTGAAGGAGATTATGTATCTACAATTTCTATGATTTTAGGACCTTTAATATTTATCATTGCTGCATTAATAATATATGCAAGAGGCGAAAAAAAATAAAAATTTAAATTAGAAGTATTGTAGAGAAACAACTAGATTAATTAAAGAATCTAGTTGTTTTTTTGTGTTTTTAGTTTATTTATATATTAAGTGCTTGAGGGCTTTATAAAATAAGACACCATATTATTTTTAATCTTAAAGAACCAAAAATATAAAATTAGAATAATATATATTAACAAAAGAATAGGAGATGATTAACAATGTCAAGACATTCTCATGATGACTGTTGCTGCAATAATTGCTGCACATGCTGTAAACCTAGCTGCTGTAATATGTGCGGCTGTGGCGGAGGTTATGGCGGAGGCTATGGCGGCTACGGAGGAGGTTACGGTGGTTTCGGTGGCTGTGGTGGATTCGGAGGTTGCGGAAGCTGGCTTTGGATCATATTAATTTTATGTTTCTGCGGCGGCGGCTGCGGTGGATTTGGAGGCTTCGGACCAGGTTTTGGAGGATTTTTCTAGTAGTTTAAATTAATATTAAGGAATAGAACTATTAAATGTCCTTTTTATTAGATAATAGAAACGCTATTTTATTAGCGTTTCTATTATTTTTGAAACTAATAATAAAATAAAGAGAAAGTTGTATTGTATAGATGAAAAAGATATAATTTAAAATGTTGAAAGATTATATAGATTAATTCTAAAACTTTAATCTAGAAAATTTTTAGAAATCCTGAAAGAATTTTATTAAAGGATTTCGTAATTAAATATTACTTAGATATTATGGAGTGGTTTAAAGATGGAAGAAAGATTGCAGAAATATATGGCAAGTTGCGGAGTTGCTTCAAGAAGAAAGTGTGAAGAAATAATTATTGAAGGTAAGGTTAAAGTTAATGGAGTTACAGTTAATGAAGTTGGAATTAAAGTAAATCCATTAGAAGACATAGTGGAATATAATGGGGAAATTATAAAGAAGGAAGAAAATAAGGTTTATATTATGCTTAATAAGCCAGAAGGCTATATAAGTTCTGTTAAAGATGAAAAGGGCAGATCAACTATATTAGATATTGTTAAAGTAAAAGAAAGGGTTTACCCAATAGGAAGATTGGATTACGATAGTTCGGGATTATTATTATTGACCAATGATGGTGAAATATATAATAAAATAATTCATCCAAGAGTGGAACTAATAAAAAAATATATAGCAGTAGTTACAGGAGAGATAACTAAAAAGGACGTACAGAAATTTGAAATAGGCATAGATATTGGAGGATATATTACAGCTCCAGCAGAACTTAAGTTATTAAGCTTTGAGAAGGGTATTTCTACAATAGAAATTGGAATTCATGAAGGAAAGAATAGACAAATTAGAAAAATGTGTGCAGCTCTCCATCACGAAGTGTTATCCTTGAAGAGAATTTCTATAGGAGATCTAAAACTTGGGTATTTGAAAAGAGGAGAATATAGAGAATTAAAACAAGATGAAATGGATTATTTGAATAATTTGTAAGTTCGTAACAAACTGTAGCGAAAGTTGATGAAGAAAATCTTGCATATTTTGAATAATTTCTGCGAAAAATCAGTTATTTATTGAACATTTCAAAATAAGATGATAGAATTAGAATGAGATTATTCAATTTGAGGACAGGAAGGCAAAAAATGGATGAAATAAATAATGAAAATAGCAAAGATTTAATGAGATTAATTCAAGGGAAATTTATAAGGTTAAGTAAGGGGCAAAAACTAATAGCTGAGTACATATTAAAAAATTATGATAAAGCAGCATTCATGACAGCTGCTAAGCTTGGTATATCTGTAGGCGTATCTGAGTCAACAGTTGTGAGATTTGCAATTGAACTTGGATTTTCTGGGTATCCTAAATTGCAAAAAGCTTTGCAGGAGCTTATAAAAAATAAGCTTACTACAGTTCAAAGATTAGAACTTAGGAATGATTATTTTTCAGATGGAGATGCCTTAAAAGGTGTTCTTAAAGCAGACATGGAGAACATAAGAGCTACCCTTGAGAAAATAAACCAAAATACATTTGAGGATGTTGTAAAAAGCATATTTGAAGCGAAAAGAATATATATAATAGGGCTTAGAAGTTCAACAGCTCTAGCAGAATTTTTAGGATTTTATCTAAATATAATATTACAAAATGTAAAGATCGTAAGTTACGGAATATCTGATGTTTTTGAACAAATGATAAATGTAGGAGATGGTGATTTAGTAATAGGAATTGGTTTTCCAAGATATGCAGCTAAAACAATTGATGCTTTAGAATTTTCTCAAGATAGAGGAGCTAAAGTGGTTGCACTTACTGATAGCTTATTATCACCGCTAGCATCTAAAGCAGATCATACATTAATTGCTCAAAGTAATATGGCTTCATTTGTGGACTCTTTAGTAGCACCAATGTCAGTAATAAACGCTTTAATCATCGCAGTTGGAATGAGAGAAAAAGAAAACATATCCAATATATTTGGAAACTTAGAACAAATATGGCAGACGTATAATGTATATTCATATAACAACAAAAATGTGGCTGATGATTAAAAAATAATGAAAATTACTAATAAGCTGTTCTCAATAAAATTTGAAGAACAGCTTATTTTATAGATATATAACTTGAAATTTAAACTTATTCACACACCAATCGAAATAGCATACATTTTTCTTTCACAGGGCTTATGAGATTTTTGCTGGAAGGTTCTAAATGTGAGAGTGAAGCCATTATATTATTAAAAAAAGTGTCAACAATCATAAATAAAGCAAAATGTGACCTCTAATTATCATAAGAAATGTTAGACAATTATATGATGAAATATTTGAAGATATTAAAAAATAGATTTATGGAAATCTGTATGATTAATAAGGGGATGAGATAATGAGCGTTAAAATTAAACTACCTGAAAACGTGGAGTTTATTATTAATAAATTAATTAATAATGGATATGAAGCTTATACAGTTGGTGGGTGTGTCAGAGACAGTATTTTATCTAAGAAACCGAAAGATTGGGACATAACAACTAAAGCTAAGCCAGAGGATGTAATAAGTCTATTTGACAAAGTAGTATTAACAGGACTTAAGCATGGGACAGTAACAATAATATTAAATAACGAAAATTATGAAGTAACAACATATAGAACTGATGGAGAATATGAAGATAATAGACATCCAAAACAAGTGAAATTTGTTTCTTCTCTTAAAGAAGACTTAGCTAGAAGAGATTTCACAATTAATGCTATGGCGTACAATGAGAGAAATGGTCTAGTAGACTACTTTGGTGGAATTGAAGATTTAAGGGATAAAATAATTAAAACTGTTGGTGATCCAAAGCAAAGATTTGGGGAAGATGCACTTAGAATGCTGAGGGCAATCAGATTTTCAGCACAATTGAATTTCAAAATTGATTCGACTATTATAAGGAATATTAAAGAACTTAAAGATAATATTAAATATATTTCAAAAGAAAGAATCAGAGAAGAATTTAATAAAATATTAATCAATGATTCACGAAAAGTTGAAGTATTAAAAGAATGTGAACTTTTAGATTACATTATACCAGGTATAAATAAAACCTATGATTTTGACCAAAACAATCCATATCATATATATGATTTATATACTCATACATTATTATCATTAGAGGCTATAGATTCAGTTCTACACTTAAAATTAACTATGCTGCTTCATGACTTTGGGAAGCTTTTTACTAAAACCACAGATGAAAATGGAATCTCTCATTATTATTCTCATGGAAAAGAATCCGTAATAACTGCTAAAAATATACTAAAGGATTTAAAATATGATAATGATACAATTAATTCAGTTTTAATATTGATACAATATCATGACTGTATATTAGAAAGCAGAGCATCAATCAAGAGAATGTTAAATAAAATAGGTGAAGATCTTTTTAGGGACTTAATTAAAGTAAAAAGGGCAGATATACTTTCACAAAATCCGTTGTATATTAAGGAAAGGTTATTAAATTTAATTAAAATTGAAGAGAAACTGGATTCAATAATAAAGCAAAGGGAATGTTTTAATTTAAAGGATTTAAAGATTGATGGCAAAGATTTAATCAATTTAGGATTTAATAAAGGTAAGGAAATTGGAGAGATATTAAAATACTTACTAGATTTAGTTATAGAAAATCCAAATTTAAATGATGAAGAAAAACTAATTGAATTAGTAAATAAAAAAATAAAAAGCAAGTCTTAGATAAAGCTGATATTTCTCTGTGATTAGGCATTATATTTAGATTAGATAATTGTATTTTTTGGTACTTTAAGATAAAATAAGAAAAGTATTTAATAAATATAATGAAATTTTAAAATTAAGAATATCGATAAGTTTTGTTATTAAGGGGTTAAAAAGATAACTTTTGTTAATAGGGGGAAAAGACAAATGTATAATGTCACAAATTACATGGAAATATGGATAAATGATTGTATGGAAATCTTATTAGAAAAAACAGATGGATGTACATGCGATATATGTAAAAGAGATATATTTACTCTTTCGCTTAATAATTTAAAACCTTATTATGTAGCTACGCATTTAGGGAAAGTAATGGCTAAACTAGAAAATACTAAACAGCAGGCTGAGACTGATATAATAGTTGAAGTTACAAAAGCAATGAAAAAGGTTAATGA
>JAEZKY010000258.1 GCA_023435985.1 Bacillota bacterium
CCCCAAATTATAAAGTACCATTTAAGGACTATATTAAAAATGTTGCTTCTTGTGAAATATATTCGACTTGGAATAATTCAGCACTTAGAGCGAATATCTTTTGTATTATATCATTTACATTAAATAGAATTTTTACTGAATGGTATAGAGGTAAAGGTAAGAATTTTGATATTACCAGTTCCACAGCTTATGATCATGCATTTAATTATGGCAGAAATATTTATGATAGTATAAGTCAGATTGTAGACGAAATTTTTTCTACTTATGTAAGAAGAACTGGAAAGAAACAGCCACTTTTTACACAATACTGTGATGGAAAGAGTGTTACGTGTCCTCAATGGTTAAGTCAATGGGGAAGTCAAGGATTAGCACAGCAAGGAATGGTTCCATTTGATATATTGAAACATTACTATGGGGACGATATTGAATTAGTTACAGCTGAAAAAGTATCAGGAAGTCCGCAGTCATATCCAGGGCAAGAGTTAACGATTGGATCATCTGGTCCTGATGTAAGGACAATTCAAGGTCAATTAAATAGAATAGCAAGAAATTATCCTTTGATTCCAAAGCAGGCTGAAGATGGTCAATATACTCAAAAAACAGCAGATGCAGTAAAAACATTTCAACAAATATTTACATTACCACAAACAGGAGTGGTCGATTATGCAACATGGTATAAGATATCAGATGTTTATGTTGGGGTAACAAAACTAGCAGAACTTAACACTACAGAATCAAGCAGGGGATGGTCTTTAAATGAATTTATGCCACCAGTAATACCGGAATTAGACAATAAGAGAGGAATACCTAAATTTTATTATTAGAGAGATAAAAAAATAGTAGGCCAATTATGGACTGCTATTTTTTTACTCCCTCAAGATTAAAATCAGGAATATAAGAGATATTATTTGTTCCATCATCTTGAATAAATCCATTTTTGACACCAAGGTCTAAGGCATAATTAATTAAACTATCATAAAGCTTAGGATTAAGCGGTTTATTTATTTCAGGATAATTACAAGCTTTAAACATAGGTACATATTGGTTCATTAAACTTATATAAACATCATCGCCATATCTATTATAAATGCAGTCAACTACTTTCTTAGAATCAAAAAGAAGTCCTGGAAGCATTAGATGCCGTATAATAACCCCTTTTATAATAAGGCCACTTTCATTAAATACTGGCTTTCCAACTTGCCGTAGCATCTCATCTATTATCTTTAGTACGTTAGAAGAATAATTTTTAGCGTTAGAATATTTAAGTGCATATTTATCGTTAAAGTATTTAAAATCTGGAAGGTAAACATCAATGTATCCATCAAGTAATTTTATAGTTTCAATAGAGTCATAGGTATTTGTATTATATAGAATAGGTATAGTTAAGTTATTTCTTTTGGCGATTTTTAGAGCTTCTATAATTTGAGGAACATAGTGTGTTGGAGTAACTAAATTTATGTTATTTGCTCCTTTTTCTTGAAGCTCTAAAAATATTTCTGAAAGTCTTTCAATAGATATTTCCATACCTATAATAGAAGACTCATTTTCAAAATTTTGATTTTTTAAGGTATCAGAAGTACAAAGAGAAAATTCTTCTTTTTCAGTTCCTTGACTTATATTGTAATTTTGGCAGAATACGCAGTTTAGATTGCAATGAGAAAAAAATACAGTACCTGAACCTTTTTCCTGGGAAATAGGAGGTTCTTCCCAAAGGTGCAAAGAAGCTCTAGCAAGTTTTACTTTATTTGAAGCTTTACAAAATCCGGTTTTGTCAGCATTTCTGTTAACTTTGCAGTTTCTATAACAAAGAGTGCATTCATCTAATAAATTTAAATAGTTCATTTATATCAAATCCTTTATGGTAATTATTAAATAATATTATAAAAAGTATACCATATTTATTTCACTGAGTGAGATTTATTGGATCTGAAAAAGTCTTTTTTATGTTTAAAAAAGAATATTATGCACTGGCATATGAAAATTAGACTTAATAATCCAAACATAGGATATAACTTAGTTATAAGATTTCCAAAGCCAAGTTGAGATATTAAAAGTGCAAAGATTATAACTATAAATATAGCTTTTTTGAATTCAATATTAAATGTTTTGTCCAAAGTTTTACTTATTGAATATATATCTGAAACTTCAGTGGAAAACATCTCTAGCCAAATAATTACAAGCAGCAAAGCTTGAATTAGATTGCCAAATCTATTTGCTACAAAAAGCAAAGGTATTTCATAGTTATATATATAAGGTTGATTAACAGTTAATAATAAATTAATCATTATGCAAAGTATAGTAAGGCCAATAGCCCCGACTATTACCCCAACAATCATAATCTTACTTTTCTTCATTTGTGTACTAAGAGGAACTAAAACGCCAGAAGCCGAGAGTGTATTATAGCCTGCATATAATATTGTAGAAACGAGAATTCCCGATCTTTTAGGTTGAAAACTTGCGATATTAGTAAATGAAACTGTATCCCTACAAAATGCAAAATATAGAATTGTGATAAGCGTAATAGTGAAAATTAACCCGGGAACAATAAAAGAGTTAACTTCTATTAAGCCTTCAGTATCTCTAAGCAAAAAAAATACAGCAATTAAAATCATCAGTAATGACCCAATTATCTTTGGTATTCCAAAGAATTGATGAATTAGAGCTCCACTTCCAGCAAGTATTATAGAAGCACTGGAAATAAGAAATAGAGTAGTTATAAGTCCTGTGAATTTTCCAAATATATTAGGACTTATTATATTCATAACATCACTATATGAATTAAGCTTATAATTAACGCTTATTCTTGAGATTATAGAATTTATTAAAATGTAAAAAATGCCACAGCCTATGATACCTAAAAAACTTGCAATTCCATATTGAGTAAAGAATTCTGTGATTTCTTTTCCAGAAGCAAGTCCAGCTCCGACGATTGTACCAATAAATACTGTAGCAACTTGAAAAATTTTGATTAATTCGTTTTTCAATATTTATCCTCCTAAAGAATATTCCTTGTATTAATATATAAGGTTTACTTTTAATTTATTCTATAAATTATATTATTGGTTAACAATTTATAATTAAAAGTTAACATGTACAACTAATGGAAAGGAATATGAAGAATTATTTCTAAAAGTCTGAAAAGTATCTAATGTACATTTTGTAATTAAAAATGTACAATTAGTTTGGAAATATATTTTATTATGTTTAAGATATATGTAATTACGACGGTTGGTAGTTTAAAATGATTATTATAGGTTCGGAGGTCTTATGGATAATTTTTGGAATGGTAAAAGATATCACAGTTTAAATTATTTTTTAAGAAGTAAATTTGGAGAAAAAGTATTCAAAATCTCTTTGGATGGAGGCTTTTCATGTCCTAATAGAGATGGAAAGATAAGTAGTGGAGGATGCCTTTTCTGCAGTGAAAGAGGTTCAGGGGACTATGCTGGAAATAGAGAATTATCTATTACAAAGCAATTTAATGATATAAAAGAAATGATGGCACAAAAATGGAAGAATGGAAAATATATAGCTTATTTTCAGGCATACACCAATACTTATGCACCTGTTCAAGAATTAAGAAGAAAATACGATGAAGCATTGAATCAAGAAGGAGTTGTAGCCATTGCAATAGCTACAAGGCCAGATTGTTTAGATAATGATGTACTGGATTTATTAGAGGAGATAAACAATAAAGTTTACCTTTGGATAGAGCTTGGGCTTCAGACTTGCAATGATAAAACGGCCAAGATAATAAATAGAGGATATGAATTAGACGTTTTTGAAAATGCTATGAAGAAATTAAAAGAAAGAAATATTGATGTAGTAGTTCACGATATTCTAGGGTTGCCAGGTGAAACTAAGGAAGATATGTTAAAGACAATAGATTATATTTCTCATTCTGGAGCCAAAGGGATAAAATTACATTTACTACACCTGATGAAGCATACTCCAATGGTAAAATTATATGAAACGGGCAAACTAGAATTTTTATCTAAAGAGGATTATGTTGAATTGATTATAAAGGGCATAACTCTTCTTCCTAAGGATATGGTAGTTCATAGGCTTACAGGAGATGCACCTAGAAGTCTCTTAATTGGTCCCATGTGGAGCCTAAAAAAATGGGAAGTTTTAAATTCAATAGATAAAGCGTTAGAAGAAAATGAATTATGGCAAGGAAAAAATTATAGGGAGATATGACGATTATGAAAATAGATATTATAATATCAGCTGATGATATAAAAGAAAGTAAGATAAAAGACAAAATAGTTGTTGTAATTGATATGTTTAGAGCAACCTCTGTAATAATTACTGCTTTAAGCAATGGCTGTAAAGAAGTTATTCCTTATTTAACAATTGAGGAAACGTTAGAGGAAGCTAGAAAGTTTAGTAGAGAAAATTATATCTTAGGAGGAGAACGAAGAGCTATTAAAATAGAGGGATTTGATTTATCAAACTCTCCACTTGAATATACAAAAAATAATGTTGAAAATAAAACGGTATTTCTAACTACAACAAATGGAACAAAAACTCTTACAAAGTCTAAGTCTGCCCAAAGGATACTTATAGGTGCTATGATAAATGCAAAAGCAGTAGCTAATAATCTAATCAAGATAAATGAAGATGTAGTAATTATAAATGCAGGAACAAATGGCAATTTCTCAATGGATGATTATATTTGCAGTGGATATATAATTAATGAAATATTAAAAGATGATAAAAGTATTGAACTTACAGATATAGCTCGAACAGCTAATATTATATATGAAGAAAATGTAGATATAATGAGTTATGTAAAACAAGCAGCACATTATTCAGTTATGAAGTCTTTAGAATTAGATAATGATATTGAGTATTGTGTTAAAAAAAGCATTGTAAATATAGTTCCAGAATATAAAAATGATAGGATTCAATAATTATAGATGTAACTATAAAAAATTGATAACTGAAAGGTAAGTGTAATATATTTTGAAATATGATATTACGCCTATAAAATTAAAGCCTTAGATAATTAATGTACCTAAGGCTTTAAAATAATTAGCTTTCATATTGTTTTAATAATTCGTATATTCGTGGAGAACAATTTTTTCCATTGCATGAACCACTTCCAGCACCTGTGGCTTCTTGAACCTCTTTTACAGTAGAAGCACCATTTCTAATGGCTTCTTTTATTTTAGCACGAGTAATAAGCTTACAAGTACAAGTTTTTGTTAATTTATCTAAAATAGCTTCATTCACGTTATTATCCATATATAATCTCCTTAAAATAATTTAATTTTAAATAATTAAATCACTTTATTAAATAATGGTCAATAGGAATTTTTAAGCGTTATAGAGTCTAGAAATGAGCCATCATTAATATTTAGTTCCAAATAATCGTCCTAGAAAACTTTGCTTTGATTTTTGGGAAGCTATTTCTTCTTGAACATAATAAGCTCTCTCGATTATATTTTTAAATCTCTTTATTTCATCTGCTAAATTTTTGCCGGTAGTAATAAATACTTCATTTAAACTCTTCAACTGTGAATTAACATTGTTTTCAAATGAAAGTCTGTTTTCTAATAGCGTGTTAATTTTTGAAGACATTTCATTATATAAATCTGCAGCTATTGCAGCTTCAGCATTAGATTTGGAATCTATGTAATCTTTGAGTTCATTTACTATATCAATTTTAAATAGATCTAATTGTTTAGCTTGTTCTTTTACAATTGATTCTGCAGTTTTTTGCATAATAAGTTCAGTGCTCTCATCTATCTTATTAGATAAATATTCTTTAATACTATCGAATTTCTCACTCTCTAAATCTATAAC
>JAEZKY010000327.1 GCA_023435985.1 Bacillota bacterium
TTTAAAATATTAAGATAACCTCATAATTAAAAAATATATGAACAGTTTTAATCAAAAAAACGCTTTTATATATTTTTTAGCC
The DNA here is from genome assembly GCA_023435985.1 of Bacillota bacterium. Lineage (GTDB taxonomy): Bacteria > Bacillota > Clostridia > Clostridiales > Clostridiaceae > Clostridium. The sequence continues at coordinate 83 of JAEZKY010000327.1, forward strand.
TTTTAGGCGTAGTGCAAGCCACCCGTTTTACGGGTGGTACTGACTATACATGGTATGTCATATGGCATGATTGGTATCTCATTCCAAAGCCATTGAGAACTAGTTATTTTATTTATATAATCAAATTGTAAGCTTACTAAAATTTTGAAATTAATGGAGATGAAGGAGTGAAAATATTTGAAACTAACAATAAATCAAAGCCTTGATATTAAAGAAAATGAGATTATTGTAAACTGCTCAATACTATAACATTTATTATTATCTGTAGTTTAATTCATTACCATTTTTATAAATTAGATAGAGAAGAAGCTGAAAGTATAAATAGAGAGCTTGAAAAACGTGATAAAAATAAAGAATGAAGACTATTAGATAACTCAATTATTGACAGAAATGATTCCCAGCATTACAATAAAAATATTGTAAGGCAGATTCATTTAATAATGAAGCGAAGTAATAAGAAGTTTTCGCCTTTGTTTTGTCTCTTATATTAATAAGAGACTTTTTAAATTTCTAATAAATTGTAGGGTTTTGAAGCTTGACAGGCTCATTAATCTAGAATTTAAATATTGCACTGAAGCTACGTGCATTTTGGTATAGAATAAAATAACGAATTATTGTGATCGTTATTTATTATGTATTTTAACATCAATAACATTAGGAGGTTTCAATGAAAAATTTAGTTATTCAATTAACGGAATTAGTTCAATCAAAATTTGAAAGTTTAGGGTATGATAAGGAATATGGGAGAGTAGAGATATCAAATAGACCTGATTTATGTCAGTATCAATGTAATGGAGCATTAAAAGCAGCGAAGATTTATAAAAAGGCACCTATAGCAATAGCAAATGAGGTGGCTGAAATTTTAAAACAGGAAGAAATTTTTGGCGATGTTACAGCAGTCACTCCAGGTTTTATTAATATAAATATAAAGGATAGCTTCTTAACTAAGTACATAAATGAAATTTATAAGGATGAAAAGTTTGGATGTACAGCTTCGGAAAATCCTATGAGTATAGTAGTTGATTATGGCGGAGCTAATATTGCTAAGCCGTTGCATGTTGGACATTTACGTTCAGCTATTATTGGTGAATCAATAAAAAGAATTGGTAGATTTTTAGGTCATACAGTAACTGGAGATGTTCACTTAGGAGACTGGGGGCTTCAAATAGGTATGGTTATTACAGAAGTTCAAAGAAGAAAACCAAACCTTGAATATTTTGATGAAAGTTTTACTGGTGAATATCCTACAGAGGCACCATTTACTATTGATGAACTTGAAGATATATATCCAGCTGCAAGCAAGTTAGCTAAAAGTGATGAGGAAGCTATGGCAATTGCTAAGAAGGCTACAGCAGAGCTTCAAGAAGGAAGAAGAGGCTATATTGCTCTTTGGAAGCACATAATAAATGTTTCGGTTTCTGATTTAAAGAAAAATTATGCTGCTCTTAATGTTGAGTTTGATTTATGGAAGGGTGAAAGTGATGCGAACCCTTATATAAATGATATGGTTAAATATTTTAAAGATAATAATTATACTCATGTAAGTGAAGGGGCTCTTGTTATAGATGTTGAGGAGGAAACTGATAAGAAACCAATGCCGCCAATTATAATACAAAAATCAGATGGTGCAGCGCTTTATGGGACTACTGATTTAGCTACTATAATTGAAAGAGTTAAGGATTACAATCCAAATGAAATAATATATGTAGTTGATAAGCGTCAAGGCCTTCATTTTGAGCAGGTATTTAGATGCGCAAGAAAGACTAAATTAGTTTCAGATGATATGAAATTTGAGTTTGTAGGGTTTGGAACTATGAATGGTAAAGATGGAAAGCCATTTAAAACAAGAGAAGGTGGAGTTATGAGACTTCAAGACCTTATCTCTATAATTAAAGGTAATGTAAAAGAAAGAGTTAACAATAATGATAAGATATCAGCTGAAGAAGGCGATGAAATAGCAAGAATAGTTGGATTAGCTGCATTAAAGTATGGAGATTTATCAAATATACCTACAAAGGATTATATATTTGATATTGATAAATTTTCTTCATTTGAAGGAAATACAGGTCCGTATATTTTATACACTGCAGTTAGAATTAAATCCATTCTTAATAAAGCAAAGGAAGAGCTTAAAGATTTTGCAGGCGATATAAAAATGCCAGCTACCAGCGTTGAAAGAGATCTAATGCTTGCATTTATAAGATTTAACGATGTTGTTGAAGGCGCATTTAGAGATAAAGCACCTAATAGGTTATGTGAATTTATTTATGAAGTTTCAAATTTATTCAATAGATTTTATAATGAGAACAGAATATTAAGTGAAGCGGATAAGGAAAAGAAGATTTCTTGGTTAAATTTATTATCTTTAACTGTTAATATTTTAGAAACTGCACTAGATCTATTAGGGATGGAAGTACCAGAAAAAATGTAATGTTTTAAGTAATTTGTAAAGAATATTCTATGGAATAGTTTTTCCTCCATATTATTAATGAAATAATGTGGAGGATTTTTTAGAATATTGAAAATGTATTAACATATTAAAATAAAATATTAAAGAATATAGCAAAGCTAGTCGAAAAATTAATGAGATTTATTTAGGTATTTCATAGTTTTAATAATTACATGAATTTGGAATAGAATTGAGGAATATTAATGTTCAAATTAACAAAAGAAAAAATTAATTTATTATTAAATGAAAATAAATTAAGGAGTGAAAGTATTAAAATTTGTTTAGTTTACTTAATGTGCGGATTTGCTTGGATCTATTTTTCGGAGAAAATTACATATTTGTTCTTTAGAAGTGAAGATAACTTATTAATAGCAAATATGTATAAAGGATTTGTATTTATAATAGTAACTTCATGTATTCTTTATCTTTTGATGAAAAAGTTTTGGAAAATAATTTTTTTAAGAGAAAAGGAACTTAAGGATAATAATATAACTCTTGAAGCTTACGTAGAAAAATTAGCAGCCAGCAAAGAAAAGTTAAGAATTCAATATAAGAAGATATGTAAAGATGAACAACGACTTATTAAAAGCGAGGAAAAAAATAGGGCAATTATTAAAGCAATGCCTGATACACTATTTATCATTAATTTTGAAGGTATTCTTATGGATTACGAAGTGAATGAAGAAAATATATTACTGAATGATAAAGAAGAGTTTATTGGAAAGACAATAGCTGAAATTATGCCTAGGGAAGTTGCAGAAATTGCTTATAAAAATTTAGAATTAGTCATCGAGAGCGGTAATTTATGCAGTTTTGAATGTAAATTGATAAATGAAAATATAGTAAAATATTATGAATGCCGAATGGTTATTAAAGGGGAAAATGAAGTCCTGGCAATAGTTAGAAATATTACTAGAAGTAAGGAATTAGAAAAAAGCTTAGAGTATTTAAGCTACAATGACCAGCTTACAGGAGTAAAGAGCAGAAGGTTTTATGAGGAAGAACTAAAGCGATTAGATGTAAAGGAAAATCTACCTTTAACTATTGTTTTGGGTGATGCAAATGGATTAAAGTTAATTAACGATTCTTTTGGACATATAGCTGGAGATGAACTTATACATAAAATTGCAGAAATTATAGAAAAAGAATGTAGAGCTGAAGATGTTGTTGCTAGATTAGGCGGTGATGAATTTGTTATTTTGTTACCTAATACAGATGCAGATGAAACAGAGAAAATCATTAAAAATATTAATAAATCAGCATTGAAGGAAAAAGTACAGAATTTAGATGTGTCTATATCTTTTGGTTATGAGACTAAGAGATATGAGGAAGAAGATATTCAAGACATATTCAGGAAAGCAGAAAATTATATGTATAAGAGAAAGCTTTTTGAAAGTTCATGCACTAGAGGAAAGACAATAGAAACAATTATTAATACTCTTAATGAAAAAAATAAAAGAGAAGAGCAGCACTCAGTTAGAGTTTCAGAACTATGTAGAAAGATGGGAGAAGTTCTTGAATTGCCTGAAAGAAAGATTCATGAGCTTAAGACAGCAGGGTTGCTTCATGACATAGGAAAGATAGCTATAGAAGAAAGTATACTTAATAAAACTGGTAAACTCGACAATGAAGAATTTAAAGAAATTAAAAGGCATCCAGAAATAGGTTATAGAATATTGAGTACAGTAAATGAATTATCAGAAATAGCAGAATATGTGCTTTTACATCATGAAAAATGGAATGGAGAAGGATATCCAAAAAAATTAAAAGGAGAAGATATACCACTTGAATCAAGGATAATAGCTATAGCGGATGTATATGATGCTATTATTAGTGATAGAAGCTATCGTAAGGCACTATCAAAAGAATTTGCAATAGAAGAAATAAAAAGAAATGCTGATATTCAATTTGATCCTCGTTTAGTAAATGTATTTATAGATAAAGTGTTGGTTCCAGTAGGAATAATACAATAAATAATCTAAAATTTTATGTTATGTATTTAATAGTGTTAAGAAGTTTTCCTTGTAAAATTTGAAATAGGTTTGCGCCCATTATTCACGTTTCTCAAGTTAGTATTTGAGTGTGAATGAATGGGCACAATTTTTAATAGTAATTATCACATAGCTAATTTTTTTAGTTCATCCTCATATAAGGTTTCTTTTTCTAATAGTTTTAAAGCTATACTTTCAAGAGAAGCTATGTTTTCTTTTAGAAGATTTAAGGTTTCTTCATATAATTCATTAACAAGGTTTTTACATTCTTCAATAACAGGGTTCCCATAGCTGCTATACAAAGATCCAACGCTTGAAAGTTTTATGAGACCTAAGGTCTCTCCCATGCCGTATTCGGTAACCATTTTTAATGCAATATCAGTAGACTGAGAAATATCACCATATGCGCCGGTAGAAATCTTATCTTTTCCAAAAATAATTTCTTCAGCAGCTCTTCCTCCAAGAGAGACTTTAATCTTATTCTTTAAATAATCAATTCTATGGTAACTGCGATCTTCAGGAATAGTTAATGTATAGCCGCCAGCACCTTTAGTGGTTGGTATAATTGTTATTTTTGAAACTTTGTCCTGAGGGAGCAGCAGCATATTAACTAATCCGTGCCCAGCTTCATGATATGATGTTAGAAGCTTGTCCTCTTCTTTAAGATACCCTCTTTCTTTTTTCTCATGACCAGCCAAGGTTACTGAATAAGCAGCTTCCATATGATAAGAAGTAATAGAAGTGCTATTATCTTTTGCTGCTAAAATAGCACTTTCATTTACTAGACTTTCTAATTTTGCACCAGAAAAATACGCGGTTTTTTTAGCGAGTTCTTTTATATTAATATTCTCATGAGGTTTATTCTTTAAATGTAGAGATAAAATCTTTTCTCTAGCATTAACGTCTGGAAGGGATACTTCTATATGCCTATCAAATCTTCCGGGTCTTAAAAGTGCGTTATCTAGCATATCTAATCTATTTGTAGCTGCAATTACTACTATGCCTTCGTCTTGTCCAAAACCAGACATCTCTGTTAAAAGAGCATTTAGAGTTTGATCTTTTTCATCATTTCCAGAACCATTTTTACCATTACTTCTTGCTTTACCTATAGCATCAATCTCATCGATAAATATTACTGCTTTTCCATGAGATTTTGCTTTTTTAAATAGATTTCTTACTCTTGCGGCTCCTACACCAACGTATACTTGAACAAAGTCAGAACCACTAAGAGCATAGAATGGTACACCAGCTTCACCAGCAACAGCCTTTGCAAGTAAGGTCTTACCTGTGCCAGGGTCGCCATAGAGAATTACTCCTTTAGGCATCCTTGCACCGTATTTTTGATATTTTTCGGGATTCTTAAGGAAATCCACAATATCCATTAGACTTTCTTTTGCTTCCTCATTACCAGCAACTGCATCAAAATTCGAAGCAGTTTTTTTATCTTTGCTAAAATCTTGCATATCCATAGCTGTTATTGAGGAGGTGCCGCCTCTAAGTTTTTGAGCGGCTATAACCACTATTGCAAAAATTGATATCATCAAAATACCAGTAGGTATAGATTTAGTAAGAGGGGGAGTGGTTTGGTCTTTAACTTCTACTCCGTCAAGCAGTAATTTCTCTTTTAATGTATCTGTATTGGGATTATCTGTATAATATTTATCGCCATTATTTAAGACTATAGTCATTTTAGGAGACGTGTCCAATATGACTGTAGATATATTTTTTGAATTTAGATCTTCTGTAAATATAGAATAACTTTTAGTAACTACATTAGTGTTAAAAGTTGCAATTATCAGAAATATAAGTGATAGTAATGCAGTAATTATAGGAATTACAATGTAATATTTCTTTATTTTATTCATTAAATCCCTCCTAGTATCGTAAAAGATAACTTTATTCTGATTATACATGATTAAATATATAAGTCTAATTTCTTTCTACGTTTTTACCAATGTAATTTTTGGAGGATTAAGAAGTTAAATCTTTAGGCACATGAAAATAAAAAGCAAGTCCAAAGCTTTTGTGGATATTTTTTATCAGGTAAGAAGACAAATTGCCTTCATAGCTGGCTTATTAGGTCAATTTGACGCCGCAGTATGATGGAAAATAGGTTAACTTTTACTTTGTTATAGCTATATTGGATAAATAATCAATAAAATTTGTTAAAGAAGAAGAGCTTTTTCTATCTAAATTAATAGCATAATATATATTTCTTTGAGTAATAAAAGCTTCTTTAGAAGGAATTTTATGACATAATAAGCTGCCTTCAGTAAGTTCACTTTTTATTGCAAGCCTTGATATAACAGATATATGTTGTCCAAGAAGTACTATATGCTTAATTGATTCAAGAGAATCTAATTCAATAAGAGTATCAATTTTAATTCCAAAGTAATTTAGCCACTTTAAGGTTATGTTTCTAGTAGTGGAGTTTTCACCATGAATAATAAAGGAACTTTTCTTTAGTAATTCTGTATTTAAGCAGGGCTCTCCTGCAAGGGGATGAGTTTTTGAAAAGAATACAACCATATCATCTTTTAATAAAGCCTTACTCATTATATTTGGAAGCTCAAAGGGTTCAGAAGATATAATACAAACATCAATTTCGTGATTTTGAAGCATACTAAGAACTGATGGAGCAGTTTTTACCTTTAAAGAAAATGAAAGCTTGGGATTTTCTTGTGAATAATTAGAAAGTATGCGTGGTAATAGATATGTTGCGGGGACGTAACTAGCACCAATTTTTATAGTTCCTTTACCATGTTCATATTCTTTCACAACTCTGGCAGCTTCTAAGGTTAAAGCATTAATTTTAACTGCATAGTGATAAAGAGCTTCGCCAGCTTCGGTAAGAAAAATTTTTCCATACCTATTTTCAAATAACTTAACTTTGAACTCTTTTTCCATTGATTTTAAATGAAATGTAATAGTAGGCTGCTTAAGGTTTAATTTTTGTGCAACAGTGGTTATTTTTTGTGATTTGTATAGTTCCTCTAATATTTGAAATTTGATTAAATTAATATTCATATTTTTCTCCTTGTGATTTTAATAAATAATTATGTATTCTCAAAAACATTATAGAAAAAATCTATAGCATATAATAGTTTTTATAGAAAAACTTAACTGTATATTTACTTATTCATAACATTAAGATAAATTTTGGAATTTATACTGAGAAAGTAGAACTTATTAGATAAGGAGATAGATATGCAGTTAAGAATAGAAGGTATTAAAAAATCTTTCAAGAGAGTACAAGCATTAGAGTCAATAAATTTAATTATAAATAAAGGAAGTTTCACTACTCTTTTAGGGCCATCTGGATGTGGAAAAACAACACTATTAAGGTGCATTGCAGGACTTGAAGAACCAGATGAAGGGGAAATATATATGGGCGAGGAATGTTTGTTTTCGAGAGAAAAGAAAGTAAATAAAGCCATAAATTTAAGAAACTTTGGTATGGTGTTTCAAGATTTTGCATTATGGCCTCATATGACAGTATTTGAAAATATAGCGTTTGGACTTAGAGCTACAGGGCAGAAGAAGGATTTAAGGAAAAGAGTGATGGAAGCAATAGATATGGTAAGACTTCAGGGAATGGAAAAGCGTTTTCCTCACGAGTTATCTGGAGGGCAGCAGCAAAGAGTAGCTTTTGCGAGAGCTGTTGTTTTAAAGCCACAGTTAATTCTCTTCGATGAGCCCCTTAGTGCTTTAGACGCAATATTAAGAGAAGAGATGAGATTAGAAATAATTAATTTAGTACATAACTTAGGGTCTACTGCTATTTATGTCACTCATGATCAAAGTGAAGCGTTAACTATGTCAGATGAAATTGTAGTTATGAATAAAGGTGCGATTCTTCAAAATGATACACCTGAAAATGTCTATAATAAGCCAATGAAACCTTTTGTAGCAAGATTTATTGGAAAATCCAATTGGCTGATTAGGAATAAAAGATTAGTAAGACCTGAGCATATACATTTAAAATCTGAAGGTTTGGGGGAAGAGGTTGAAACCTGTGATGGAGTGGTGAAAGCTGTAAGCTATCTTGGAGATAGATATGAAATATTAGTAGAAGTTATGGAAGCTGAAAAATTTTTAATATACAGTTCATATAGGATTGGACAGGGAGAAAAGATAAAGCTGTTTATTAAGAAAAAAGATATATATGAGATTGAAGGCTAGAAAAGATGTGCAGGTTGTTAATTTGCTTGTAATTGTAAGCAGCAAAATTATATATAAGGAAGAAAAAGGAGTGTTAAAAATGAAATTAAAAAAGGCTTTAGCAATAATTTTAGTTATGGCAATAAGCGGTGCTAGTTTAGCAGGATGCGGTAAAAGCATGGTACAGGCTACTTCTGCTGAAAACAATGGAGGAACACCAAAGTTAACTGGTAAGCTCATAGTATATAGTGCAGGCCCAGATGAGCTGTCTGAAAATATTCAAAAAGGTTTTGAAGACAAAACAGGAGTTCAGGTAGAATTGTTTAAAAGTACCAATGGGAAAATATTATCGAGATTAGAAGCAGAAAAGGATAAACCGGTGGCAGATGTTGTAGTATTAGCATCTTTATCTTCTACACAAGGCTTAATGAAGGATGGATTGACTTTACCATATAAGGAAGCCAAAAATGCGGATAAGCTTTTCACACAATGGGCTGAAAAAGACGGAAACTATTTCAATTACAGTTTATCAGCACTAGGGATAGCTTATAATACAAAATTGGTAAAGAACCCACCTAAAAGTTGGGATGAATTAACTAAGGAAGATTTAAAAGACAAAGTCAATATTCCAGATCCATCACTTTCAGGCTCAGCAGCAGAATTTGCTACAGGTTTTGTAAATGCAAAAGGTGATGCAGGCTGGGATTTCTTTAAAAGGTTAAAGGATAACGGAGGTTCCATGGCAGGAGCAAATCAAGAAGCTTTAGATCCAGTTATCACAGGAGCTAAAACAATGGCTGCTGCAAGTGTAGATTATATGACTTATCAAGCTAAGGCTAAAGGAGAGGCTGTTGATTTAGTATATCCGTCTGAGGGAACGATAATAAGTGCCAGACCAGCTTTGATTTTAAAGTCAAGCAGTAATGTTGAAAATGCAAAAGCGTTTATAGATTACTTATTATCTGATGAAGCTCAGAAGATGGTTGCAGATGCATATTTACTTCCGGGAAGAAGTGATATAAAAACAGAAGGAAGACCAAGTGGAAGTGAAATTCCAACCTTTAAGACCGATTCTGACTGGATGAATGCAAACCAAAAAGATGTTATAGATAAATTTACAAAAATATTTAAGAATTAATAGAGTAAATGGAGTTGATTTCTTTGAAAAATTTAGAAGGCATAAGTAAAGCTTTAATAATTTTGCTTCTTACAATACTGATAGTTATGCCTGCAGCCATTATTATATTAACCAGCATATATCCAGATAGTAAACTGGATATATGTGCACCATTTTTGATTTTATCTGATGGAGAAATAAAAAAGGTTTTCATAAATACAATATTATTAGGTTTTTTAGTGGTTATAATGTCTACTGTGTTTGCTATGCCACTTGCAATGATAATGGTTAAAACATCTATTAGAAAGCACAAGCGGCTTGAAGTTATATTTATGATTCCTTTCATGACACCACCTTATATAGGGGCCATGGGATGGATTTTATTTATGCAGCCTAATGGCTATTATGATGAATTTATTAATCTTCCAATTAATTTAAATGAACATTTTTTTAGTTTATCAGGAATGGTTATAATAATGAGTTTGCAGACATTCCCATTTCTTTATTTAATCTTAAAAAATGCTTTGATAAAAATAGGTGGAAGTAGAGAAGAAGCTGCATATATTCATGGTGGGAAAAGCTTCTATACATTTAGAAGAGTTGTTTTACCGCTGCTACTTTCAAGTTATGCATTAGGGGCATTATTAGTTTTTATAAAAGCTATAGCTGAGTTTGGAACGCCTGCTACCTTTGGCAGAAAAATCGGATTTTTTGTTTTAACTACAGAAATACATCAATATATATCAAGCTGGCCAATTGATTTTTCCAAGGCGACTTCTGTTGCATCAATGCTTTTAACAATTTGCTTGGGTATCTGGTATGTAAGCTCTTTAGTTAATAGAAGGTATTCCTATAATTTAGTTAGTGGAAAGGGAATGAGAGAAAAAGTATATAAGCTGAAGTTTTGGCAGAACTTATTGGCTTGGTCATATGTAATAGGAATTTTTGTTATATCCATAGGAGTTACATACTTTTCTATTTTAGCTGCATCTATTATGAAGCTTAGAAGCGGAGGAATTTCCATAAGTAATTTTACCTTTGAGTATTATACAAAACTTTTAAGTTTTGACTCTCAAGGTATGGAAGCACTTTTAAATACTTTAGTTTTGTCTATTGCAGCGACTTGTATCTGTGCTATTTTAGGGACAGTCCTTGCGATTTCTATTAATAAGTCTAAAAAACTTTCAGAAAAAATAATAGACTTATTTACTATTCTTCCAAATACAATACCTGGAATAGTCATGGTAGTCGGATTAATATTATTTTGGAATTCCTCATGGATGGCAATACCTATTTATAACACTTATGGAATGGTGATATTAACCTATGTAGTATTATTTCTGCCATATACAGTTCAATATGTTAAAGCGAGTTATGTGCAGCTTGATGAAAGTCTATTTAATGCAGGAAAAGTACTAGGAGGTAGTAGAATTTATGTTTTAAGAAGAATTATTGTGCCTTTATTGATACCAGGAATTCTAGCAGGCTGGATGATGACGTTCATGATTTCAATTAGAGAATTAGTGGCTCCTTTAATGATATTACCGCCTTCAATGTCAACAGCCTCAACTTATATATATGCACAGTTTGAGCAGGGGAATCTATCTTTAGGAATGGCTATGGCTGTAATCTGTGTCATAATCACCTTAATCATGTTAATAACAATAAATAAGGTAAGCGACATGCTAAAGCTTGGAGGAACAATTCAATGAAATTAGACATAAAAGAAGCAGAAGAAATTTTAAGAGAAGCTGAAAGATTAAACCCTGGATCATGGATAGAAC
>JAEZKY010000342.1 GCA_023435985.1 Bacillota bacterium
TAATAATACCTTTCTATCATGCAGATTCTTTCAACATTATAATATATTAAATAATACTTTACAAATAATATTATAGAAAATAATTTGTAAAATTTTACATTATATTAGTCTAATTTTGATAATTTTAAGAGTTTTACATTTATTTTATAATATGTTATCATTATTTAGTATTAGAATATGCTTATGCATTGTGTATTAATATTCTTATTATTCCTATTTTAGGTCATAATATGAATAATTAATCATAAAATTCAAATTTCACGTATAAATAAGGGGGAAAAATTTATGGACATTATGACAATTTTGGGTGTGATATTTGCGTTTGGCTGTATAATATTAGGGTATGTATTATCACACGGGTCAATACTCGCACTACTTAGGGGAGCTTCTGCATTAATTGTAATAGGGGGTACACTAGGAGCTACTACTATTTCTTTTCCAGCTAAAACAGTAAAAAAACTGCCAAAAGTAATAGCTTTAGCCTTTAAGCAAAGAAATATTGACTTACAGCAGCATATTGTGTATTTTAAAGAAGTCTCAATCAAGACAAGAAAAGATGGTCTTTTAAGCCTAGAGTCAGAATTAACTAGCGATTTAGATCCTTTTATTAAAAAAGGCCTTCAAATGGTAGTCGATGGTATTGATCCTTCTTCTGTTAAAAGTATTTTAAATACCAAATTAGAAAACCTTTCCTCAAGGCATGAAGATTGCATTGAGATGTTAACTGCAGCTGGTGGATATGCTCCTACTATGGGTATCGTAGGAACAGTAACAAGTTTGGTTATAGTACTTGCCAACTTAAGTGATGCTGCTAAAATGGGTGGAGAAATCGCTTCTGCCTTCGTTGCAACCTTATACGGTCTTGGTACTGCAAATTTATTTTGGCTGCCTGTTGCTAGTAAACTCAGAGAAATGAATAAAGAAGAGATTATTGAAAAGGAAATGATCATCGAAGCAGTTCTTCTTATTCAAGAAGGTGTTAACCCTAATACTTTAGTAAGTAAACTTTGCAGTTATTTGACTGAAGAACAAGCTAAATCATTTGATGATCAATTATAAAAGGGGTATTGACTATGAGGAAAAGTTCAAAAAAAGAAAAAGATGATACTGAGAGATGGATGCTCTCTTATTTAGATTTTATAACCTTACTCATGATTTTCTTTTTAATGATGTATGCTATTTCCAATGTGGATAGTAAAAAAGCTAAAGAACTTGCTACTTCACTAAAGATTGCTTTTAATCAAGGAAATGGACAAAATATCATTGCAGTAACTGATAGTACTAATGCGCCCCCTGATGTAGTGGACTCTACAGATGATCCAGATTCATCAGCTGAAACAGAAAAACTATCTGATGTAAAAAAGAAAGTCGATGATCTTGTTAATAACTCCGAATTAAAAGGAAGTGTTACTACTTCAATTCAAGAAAGAGGCTTAATAATAAGTTTTAACGATAATGTATTTTTTAACAGTGGTGAAGCCGAAATAAAACCAGATTGGCAAAGTAAATTAATATCGATATCAAAAATATTGAATGGAATTGATAACTACATACATGTTGAGGGACATACTGATAATGTTGCTATCAACACAAACTACTTTCATTCAAACTGGCAGCTTTCAGCTGTTAGAGCAGCAAATGTTGTTGAATTTCTAATCTCCAAAGGGAATGTTAAACCCGAAAGATTGTCTTCTTTAGGGTATGGTGAATACAGGCCTGTGCAGAGCAATGACACTGAAGAAGGAAGAGCTGCAAATAGAAGAGTTGACATAGTAATTTTAAATAGTAAATTTAATGATTCAGAAACTCAAGAAAATTAATATATACTAATTAATAATGTACATAAAAAATCACATTTCATATGTGATTTTTTTATTGCCAAAATATAAAATCAGCATAAAAGTATTTTATGCTGATTTTAATTTACTATCTTTATTGCTTTTATTCATTCTGAACAAAAAAACTTTTTATTTCATTTAATTCATCGTTTAATGAAGCCTGTTCATTATGTGAAGCTGTTTCTTCTTTAGGTTCACTTATTGTATAATCAGAAATTATTTCTTTTTCTTTCAATTCCGCTTCTATTACTTCATTCTCATCCACCGGATCAGAAATATTATAATTCTTAACAAATTCTTTTTCTAAATCATCAAAGGTTTCAATCTGTGTATTCATAAAATTTCTGTATTTTGCTCTAAATTTAATAAATTCTTGTTTAACTTTTTCATACTCATCATTAATTTGAATAACATCATTATGAGCTTTATCCATAAGCTTTTGTGCTGCTTCATTAGCATTTTTAAGCATTAGTTCCGCTTCTTTTTGCGCTGAATTTTTAGCTTGTTCTGCTGCATTTTGGGCTAATAGTAATGTATTTTGAATAGTAGTTTCAATCTGTGAATAATGCTCTAATTTCTCATTTTGATTTGTAAGTCTTTCTTTTAAATTAGTATTCTCTTTATAAAGCTCTTCATAGTTTTCAACTACTTCATCTAAAAATTCATCAACTTCATCAGGACTATATCCTCTTAACCCTTTCTTAAATTCCTTATTGTTTATATCCATTGGTGTTAACTTCATACTTTCACCTCAATTATGTATATTTTTTTATAATAATTTTAATTCTTCCACTCTTACTGTTTCCAATAGAATTACCCAATATAAATTTTCCAAGACCCCTAATTGTAATTCTTTCTTCGCCTTTTAGTTCATAACTTTTATCTTTTATCTTAACATAATCTATAAGCACTTGGCCCTGTTCAATCATTACTTGTGCTTTAGCTCTAGATAGCCTTGCAATTTTAGAAACTATGCCATCAATTCTCAAAGAAGAAACCAAAATGACTTCCTCTTCAAATGTACGCTTTGGAATAAGTTCTAAATTATCAATTATTTCCGCTTTACAAACTACTTTAGAAATTTTACTTATATTATATAAAACAAAATCTTCTATATCCTCATGAACTGGAACATAACATACATTTTCATCTACCAATAAATCTCCAAGTTTGCTTCTTTCTATCCCAAGAGATAAAATTCCGCCCAAAAAGTCCCTATGGGCAAGACTCGAAAACTTTGATGTATTCTGAATTTTAATTAGTTTCATAGGAAATGGACTTTCGTAAGTATTATTAAACGAAATCATTCTTCTTTCAGCATCTTCAAAAAGTCCATTACTTTCAACTTTAAAATCTCTGGTACTCAAATTACTTTCAAACCAGCTCCATATATTGGGAGTATAAAAATTTCTTCCAAATACAGTTATATTCTTATTTTGGGACAATAGATATCTTTCATATAAATTTAATGCTTCATCTCTTTCATCATCTGTAAAATATTTAATTATTCTTTCCTTCATAACTAACGTATAAGACCTCTAAGTAAATTCAAAACTAAAAATGCGAATATAGGTGAAAAATCCACTGGAAGTCCTGGAATAAATCTATCTTGTAGTCTTCTAAAGGGATCCAAAATAGGATATATAAAGCTATGTATTAAGTTTACAAACCTATTTCCTTGAATTTGTGGAAGCCATGAAGCTATACATTCTATGAATATAGCAAGTTCCAATAAGTTAAATAACAAATTAAGAACCGTATAAACACTATATATCATATTTTATTCCTCCTATTTAGACCAATTAAATAGGGCTTTTGAACTAAGTTCATTCTTTAACTCATTTGTTACCTCTACGTTTGAAGGTGAAAGAAGATATACACCCTTTTCAATTTGTTGTAATTCTCCTCCTAAAGCATAACAGGAACCACTAATAAAATCTAATAACCTTTGTGCTATTTTTAATTCTAACATTGTTGTATTTACTAAAACTATTCTTCTATTTTTAAGTGCTTCACAAATTTCTGTTGCCTCTTCATAATCAACTGGTTTAGTTATTGTTACCTTTGTGGCTGAAGATGTATGAATATTTACAACCTTGCTATTTTTCTTATTTGTAATAACAGGTTCCATTTCCTCTTCATCTCTCATCTCATTTTCATATTCTTCTTCTTCATAATCTTCATACTCCTCATAATCCTCAAATCCTAATAAAGATTTAACCTTTGATAAAACGTTACTCATTTTTTCCGCCTCCTAAATTATAATTTCTTTCTCCAAATATTCCTGTTCCTATTCTAATTAGATTAGAACCTTCCTCTATAGCTGTCATAAAATCATGAGTCATTCCCATAGATAATATGCTCATACTAATATTTTTATATTCTCTTTCTTTTTCTTTAAGCTCATCGAATATTCTCTTTGTTTTATTAAAATATTTCCTATTGCTTTCTTCATCGCCAATTGGAATAATGACCATTATACCCTTTACAGATACATACTTGCACTCTTCAATTGTTCTTATAAATTCATACAAGTCCTCTTCTAAAATTCCGCTTTTACTATCTTCTCTTCCAATATTAATCTGAATAAGAGTATTTGCGACCTTATTAGCTTTTCCAAAAACTTTTTCTATTTCATTAAGCAGAGTAATGCTATCTAACGAATGTATTAAATAAACTTTATCCACTAAATATTTAACTTTATTACTTTGAAGATGACCAATCATATGCCATCTTACATCTTTATGAAAGTTTTCTGCTTTTCCTACCATTTCTTGGACCTTGTTTTCTCCAAAATCCCTTATCCCAGCCATATATGCTTCTTCTAAATCTTCTAATGGCTTTGTCTTGGAAACAGCTAAAAGCTTTACCTCTTTTGGAATTCTAGATTGTAATACTTCTATATTTTGTTTAATTCCCATAATCAACACCTAAAAAACTATTCCTTTCCTCATAAGTTATATTCTATACAAAATTAAAATTTCCTGCAAAAATATTAATTTATTTTATTTCTTTTCATCATCTCTGGCCATATACTTAACATTTGAGTTTGCTGTTGTTGGCGGCATTATTATTTTATCAGATTCTTCAATATTAACGTAGAGCTTTCTAAATATAAGCTGTTTTACATGACTTCCATCTTCTAAAAGTGCTGCCTTTAGCTTTTCTGGATCTCCTATAGCATAAATATTAAATGGAGCATATTCCATACTTCCATCTTCAAACCCTATGAATGCCCAATTACATATTACTCCAGACCATGGTATAATTCTATGATTATTAACACTAATGGCTTCTGCCCCTGCAGCACGTAATTCATTTAAAACTAATGCCATATCATAGTCATGTAGGAGTTTGTCATGAATTTCATCAGAATTTTCTTCAAGCACACTAGTAGTTCCGTCATTTATCGTTAATATGATTCCTTTACCTTCTGCCTTAGTCAATCCCATCAGGGTTTCATAATCACTAATTTGAGCCTTCATATCCTCTAGGATTTTATCATTTTTCGTATCATTTTCTTCATAATTCCTTATTTTATTCATCTTTTCACTATTATCTTCTTTAAGGTCTCCTACTTCCCTATATAAAGCTGCTCTTTCCTCTACAGCATTTAGATATTCTGTGGAATTTAACTGATTATATGTTTGACCCCTTTGAAAATTAAAGTTCATCGATATTAATGCCCCTAATACTATGGTTGCAATGAAAACAAAGAAAAAGCCCTTATTACTTTTCATTACATCACCTCTTTATTTAATATCATGTTCTTCTTTGTTATCAGTAACACTTTTAGTCCTATTTTTTCTTCTATTTTTAAATTCTTCTAATAACAATCTTCTTATAATTGCGAAATTATCAAATATTCGTCCCCCAAATACTATTACCGCTGCCATATATATTGGTATTCCGAGTTTATCACCTAAATAAGCAAGAGCTGCTGCAAGCAGTGCATTACCAAAAAATCCTGATATAAAAATACCTGGTTGAAAATTCTTAGAAAGATTCCCCCTAATTGCTCCAAACACTGAATCTAAGCATGCAAGTATAGCTACAGACATATATGGTGATAATTTATCTGATATATTAACATCTAATACAAATCCCAATATTATTCCAATTAATAGTCCTATTACTGCAATCAAATTAATTCTCCCCTATTCTTTAACTGACTTCATAAAGTCATTTTTCAATGATTGTGTTGTCTTCCCTATAAATATATCATCTTCTGATTTTACATCATTATTATAATTAAGAAGAGCTAGATAATCTAAAGAACCTGGGAAAGATATTCCCACGTTAAGTCTTCCCTTTTCTCCAATTGCTTTGATTACAATTTTATCTCTTGGATATACTCTCCCAGTTGAACCTATAGCAATGCTATTTCCTGCTGTCTTAATTCCTGTCTGTGGAGTTATCCTAATATCGTTTATAGATATTGCCTCTGCACCAGAATACCAAAGCAAGTTTACTATATGAACCAACTCATCTTCCCCTAGATCTCGGTTTCCATCACCAGAAGTAGCTCCAAATATTGAAGTTTTTGGAGTTATGGTAAGTACTATTCCCGG
>JAEZKY010000345.1 GCA_023435985.1 Bacillota bacterium
CTTATACTCATACTCTTTTTACACATTTTCGATATTCCTTTCTATATTTTCTTTCTACCTTGTTTTGATAATGCAACTTTAAAGAGACATTCAAAATGTTTTGTAACGTCATCCACTAAAAGATTAAACTTAATTTCATAAAATCTTATTAATCTCTGCAGCAACAAATCATCACGATTAACTAACCCTGTTAGCTTATTCTTTTGATGAAGTTTCCTTGATATATATATTCTTTTAACCAAATCATCAAACACTTTAATATGTATATTTTCCACCTTAAGTTCCTTGCACTCCAAGCAAGGTATTTTCATTCTCTCACACTCGAAATCTTCTTCATTTAGAATCATTGCTAGGCAGCTACCACATGGTAATGGTAAAGCAAGCTCTGGGAACTCTTTAAATGCCATTTCAAGTGCCACCATATTAATATTCTTTTTCTCTATTTCAAGCAATTGTCTACTTAATTCTTCAATATAGTTTTTTTCAACTTGAATAATATCATTACTTTTTTCATAATATCCATTTTCCTTAACCTGAGTAATGACGTCTTGATAGAATGTACTGAAGACTTTAGCAGCATTTTTAGCTCTTGATTCTTTACTGACAATATAATAATATAATGATTCAAGATCCTCATGTCCTACCATCTCAGCTACACTAATTTCAGATATACCGAATTCCAACCATGTTGTTATTCTAATCTTCCTTAATATGTAGAGTGAATACTTAGGTTTATTATCATGATTCACAATACCGTTTTCCACTAATAATTTATTAAAAGTATCTCTTAATGATTCAGTATCAATAACTCTATCATTAAATGCAAATAATCGCTTTGTCATCTCACCATCCCATTCTTTATAAATTGGAATGGAGTCTTTACTGAAATTTTGTAATCCTTTAATAATATTAATGACTTCAGGTATAAGTGGTATATACCTCTCCTTAAACCCTTTTGCCATATGGACATGGAAGTTCGGACTTTCTTTAGTTCCAGTTATACAATCCCATTTAGCTGAAATAACTTCGATCGGTCGTAACGCCATATGATATATTAATTTCATCATGTTTTTTTTAACATATAAATATTCTGTGGATTCATCCATTTCATAAATTGCTTTCTCTATAGCAATTCTATCCTTAATGGGTACCGGTAGTGGATGAATTGTCAGACGTTTCTGCCTTAATTTAAGAAACTCACAATCTCTACCAATAATAGATTTTACTAAATCATGATTTAATAGATTTTGCTTTTTTAAATATAATAAAAATCCTCTTAATTTACTTAACTCACCATTACATACACTTATAGTTCTAGGTTTATTAGTACCTTCAGATATTCTTGTCCTATTCCAGTTGGCAAATTCTTCAATGTGATCCATATTTATATCAAGATAATTGTCTATTTCCGAGTAGTTGTTCCATATCCAATCTACAAAAATTCTCGCAATATACTTTGATTGATTTGCTGTTGACCTAGCTTGTGTAGCATTTACTCTATCAATGTATTGAAAATAATGTTTCCTTATTACTTCGTTTTCATTATTTAAGTTATCTTCCTTTAAATCTCTTTGAATTACTTTATAATTTGAAGTTGCTTCAACTCTAGAAATTCGTTTTGCAATATTAAACAATTCTCTATTTGCTTTAGCATTTGATTGAAATTCTCTATATTTATATATATCCTCTTCATCAATCTCTTTCAATTCTTTACCTGTTGCAAGTATAATCTTTATAAATTGATTACAAATATATCTAAAGCCTACCTCATTATACCTAGCTGCTTTCATAGCATTTCTAATCAAAGATTTTTCTTCTTTGGTAAGTATATCAGGAAAATGATATCCTTCATTACCAATAACCTTCCAATCACATTTTAACCTTTTGCACATTAGCATTATATGATAATATCTAATGTTCGTTATGTTATATACAGAATATTCTATAATCTTATCTTCTGGCTCCGCTGACTCCCAATCCTTAATATCTGGAAATTTCTCTATAGTCATTTCATAAAGTTTAATATTGTGCTTTCTAGTCGTTGTACTCATCTTTCCTTGGTTGACAAGCAGACTTAGTATTTGATTGTACTCTTCTTTACTTAAGTGCTTTCTATTTTTTTCTATACCTAAAAGCTGAATGTATTCTTTTATATTTAGATTTTTATGTTCTTCTTCTATTTGAAATTCTCTCAATAAGTCCATTTTACCCCGACCTCAATCCTCAGTTATTTGAGTTTCTAATTTATGAATTTCTTGCTCAGACATTCCCAACTGAATAAGCCATTTTTCCTGATACTTTAAATCTATAATAAAATCCTGAAATGATTTCTCTTCTATAATTTTGCATTTCTCCTCGTTCAACATTTTGTACTGTAATATATAGAAATTATTTATATACCTACTCTGAAGTTGTTTTAGGTATTGGCTACAAGTGAAAAAGTATATACATCCTTCGCATACCCTTCGTAATTTACATGAATCACAACTGCAAAAACCAAACCCCAAATCCTTAATATTTTCTTTGATATTTTCCTTCACAAATGTTGATGATATATTCATTTTTTTTACAATATCCAATAACTGACCTGGAGCATATGGTGTCTCTAGCATAGCATTAAGTATCTCTGAAGCTCTACCTACAATTTTACCCTCCTCTATCAGTCTTACTGCATCATGTTTCCTTTTTCTTATATCTTGAACTACGTAATTTCTAAGCATAAACATGCTCTTATGACCCGAATCACATTGTACTGCACTTAAATTGCCTTTTGTAACCTCATAAATGTCATTAAATTTTTGATGTCGAAAAGCATGTAATTTAATATTTTTATATAATACAATCTGTCCTTTGTCATCACGAATATCTGATAGAAGCATTATTTTGTTAAAAAGGCCATAAATTCTAGTATTATATAATATCTTACCTTCATATTCAAATAACGAATAATATTCTTTTCCTAACTCGTCATTATAGAACAAAATTTTATCCCTACTATTAAATCTTTCTTGCAGGAAATTTATAGAATCAATTCCCCAAGGCATTATAGATGTTGCTTTATTTACAATCCCTGATTTCTCTTGTATTTGCGAAGTTATCTCTCCTATTCCATCTTTAGTAACTGAAATACAGTCTGGTCCCAACCAATAAAGTTCCTTTCGTCGTAAACCACATGCTGATGCTATTAATAGAAAGTGTCGCGCTAACAATTCGAATTCGTCGTTTGGTTCATACATTAATATTGTAGTAAATACTTTAATATAATGTTCTCTATTTTGATACATTCTTTTATTACCTTCAGATATATGATGATTTCTTAGCCAAACACGCTCACCTGACTCTACTACCTCTTGCTTAATAAAACCTTTTATATAGCACCATTCAAAAAAAATACTTACACTATTTATATATCCCTCTCTTGTATCAGCTGCAAGTTCTTGCATATTTATAAGGCTATTTTTATATTTCTCCCAATGTATCCTTTTAATATTATTTAGTTCATTGATATTTGGAGATTCTTCTTTTAACCAGTTGAAAAACCTTTTCGTAGCGGATTTATACTGTTGTCTTGTCTTTTTATCCTTATATGGTTTTTTATCCAAATAAGAGTAGTACCTTTCAATGACATCTATAAACCCTCTTTCATCTGTGCCATATTTATACTTATTATCTCTAATAAATTTTCGTACATTGTAAGGCATCACTCTACCACTAACTATTCTTTCAATAAGAGAAATTCTTGTTCGATAATAATAGCCTATATTTTTATACCTTAGAATTAATTCTTTTTCAAAATCTCTAATATCATTTAATGAAAATTCTCTAATATTTGCTTTTTGAATTATAATACACATCTTAATAAGAAGCGAGCATATTTCATTTATGAGAAGTCCACCTTTCCTCCACTTTTTGTATTTTTCATTACAGACGTTTACAAAATCCTCATCTATCATATTGAAAAATTGTGCAATATTATATGCATTACTAATTTTATATTTAATGACTGAAATATCACATTTAATTTTTAATCTAAGACATGTATATATATACACAGGATTTAGATGTGTTCTTTCTTTGATATCGTCTCGATTTATGTCTAGTGTTGATTTTTCAATAGAATCATACTTCATGGTAAACTTTTTGTATAAATTCTTACCTAACTTATAGGACCCCGAAGCATTCGAAACTTCTGTATAAAAAGTTAAAAATTCATCAATATTAACGTGATTTATTTTAATCATCCCCCAATTGTTTTTTAGCTTTTTCCATCTGTCTACTAAGTTCTTTTTTCTGCTCAGTAAAAAAATGCATATATGTAGTCTTAGTAATTTTAGGACTTGAATGGCCTAAAATTCGACATAATAAATCTAAATCTATATCCAATCCCTTTTTTTCTCGAATATTATATATCCATGTAGATGCAAACGTATGACGTGTTGAGTGTATGGTTAGTTGACCATTCCCCTTCCTTTTCTCAAGTCCAGCTTTGTCAAGTATCTTATAAAACCTATCATAAACACTTTTATATTTGAGTCTTGTCCCATTTCTATTTATAAATAGAAAATTATGCTCTTTTAAACGTTTTTTCTTCAAAACTAGTTTTCTATACAATAGAGCTTCACTTAATAAGCTCTTTAAACCTCTTGTCATATCACTAATTTCAACTTCTCGTGGCTTATCAAATTTCACTGATAAATCCGGTGGATTATTTGGGTCCACTTCAACTTTAACTCTCCACATATCCTCACCTATATAACATATATGTGAATCTAACTTAGAAAAATCAAATTCAAATCCATTTAAAGGACAGCTAAAATACTTTATTGCCCTTGCTTCTGCCTCTCTTAGTCCAGTTACTAAAAGTAAGTAAAAATACAATCTATATATTGGATTTTCTTCTCTTAATGCTTCTAGAAATGCATTTTCCTCATCAGGTTCGAATATACATTCCCTATCAATTGGATTACCATATCTTGATTTCTTTTTCAACTTAATTCCAGCTCCAATCAATATTCCTTTTATTGTATATACTTTTCTCTGACGTTTGGTATAACTAGTCATATCTAGGTTAGAATCAGGATATAGCAATGTTGTCTCGAAAATATCGTCTAAATTTATATCTTTACTTTTCTTTTCCACAAGGTATTCGAAATATTCTTTTGCTGTTTGCACTATTCCGCAGATAGTCTCAGATGACATTCCACCAGAATTAAATTTATTTATTACATCAATAATATTATTTTTGAACTCATTTCTAACTGGTATTCTGGTTAACATACTTCTTCTAATGCAGTCTCTTGCTCTAAAGTTTTGATCAATTACTGGCAGATAGTTCACAATAAAGTTATGAAGATATTTGAAGTTAACTAGTTCAGGAGTAATGTACTCAAACATCATGAAATCATATATATACGCTAAATCATAAACAGTTCTTTTTATACTATTCAATTTATCTCCTTTTTTAATCATTTTATAAGTTAAGTATCCATATACATCCTTAACTGGCTTGTTCTTTGGAGACATTAAAATATAGAAAATCCGTTTTCCTTTACTGTCTTTAATTTCTCTAACATAATGCATTCCCTCGATATTTAACTTTGCATATTTGCTTTCTAACAATTAAATTCCCCCTTTCATAAAAATTAATTTCTTTGTTTTATATCATATAGATTCCTTCTACAAAACAAATTTGTTTTGTTTGAAAAATAAAATGTCCCTAGGTAAATCCTAGAGACATTTTTTTAAACTATATATTTCATTTCTATATAAATAAGACTGAAATTTCATATTTCAACCAACCTTTTATAATATTTTCTAATATTATACCATACTTTTACATTATTTGAATACTTTGTTTATAAATAAATTTTTCATCAACAAAATAATCATTTTCTATCTCTAATCTACTATTCTAATTGGATTTCAGTTTTTAAATAATGTAATTTTCTTAATGAATTTGATTTTTTATGATACCCAAACACTTCTCTCTGTATCAGTATTTCCAAACTATAACATACCAATATCTCCGTTGTATATAATAAATACAAGTTCTCATATACAACTATCTCCATCCTTGTAACTAAAAAGATTTAATAGATGCTAATTACTAAAATATTAAAAATAATGATACTCAATAGGTGTCCCTGTTAAAGCAAATCTTGTTTTAGCTTTGATTTCTTTTACGATTTTTGTATTCTGAGCTGAAGCATTCTTTATGTTTTGCCCTTCATCAATGATGCAGTAATCAAAAATAATATCTTCGTAGTAATTTATATCTAATCTCAAAGTTCCGTAAGTTGTTAAGATTACGTCATAATCATGAATATTATTTAGTGTTTCAATTCTTTGTGCTCCATGTACAATTAATACTTTTAGACTTGGAGCAAACTTATAAAGTTCATCCTTCCAGTTATAAATTAAAGAAGTAGGACAGACAATTAAGGTTCTTTTACTTTTTTCTGAAAGCAAAAATGCAATAGTTTGAATTGTCTTACCTACGCCCATTTCATCAGCTAGTATCCCGCCAAAGCCCAATTCACTTAAGGTTTTAAACCATTTAAAGCCCTTCATCTGGTATTCTCTAAGCTCACCAACAAACGTATCTGTCAAAAATATTTTTCTTTTACTTATGTTAGTTAACTTATTTTCTAATTCCTTTAACTCATTGTTACTTTTAATACTCCCTAAACCCTTGTTCATTATATTTTCATATAAATATAATGCTTTAGCTTTTTCTACTTTAATACTTCCATTTACTAGATCATCGTTAATGTTTAATACTTCAAAGAGATTAAAAAAATCTCTTACACTATTGTCTTCAAAATCTAAAAAATCATTGTTTCTTGTTTTATAAAATCTACTCTTGTTTCTATAAGCTTCAAATGCACTGCTTAGCTCTCTTTTATCTAAATTCTCTATATTATAAGAAAAATTATATTCTCCATCTCGCTCAAACAAACCTGTTTTTATATATTCTGAATCGTATATTTTTTTATCATTAAGTCCATTGCCTAAAGTAATCTTTCCCAAAGCCTCAATACTGTCTTCCATGCCTTTTAATATATTAAATAATTCTTCATCTCCACCAGTGAACATGAATCTATTTTTCATCTTTATAAAGTTTCTTTTTTCCATTTTTAAGAGAAGCTTCTCTTCTTTTCTAAGATCCCTTATAAATTTATCTCCTCTACTAATCTTATTTAGTATATTAACTTTTTTGCTTCCATAATTTAAAATTGCATCACAATAAATGTTTCCATCCTCTTTAAATACCAAAAATTCAGGTTTCAAAGCACTAGATGCAAAACTTCTTAAGCTTTCTGCAATATTAATATTTTCTGTTATACTGCTTAGAATTGAAATAATTCTAATATAATTTTGTATATCTTTCTTATAAATAATTTCTCCCTGATCCTTAAGTTTTTCATGTAAAGTTATATAATTATCACTCTGACTTTTTGAAGGAAGATATAGTTCATTTTTAAAGTAATAAACATCATTATTTGAATTTAGAGGTACAGGAAGCTGCTTTTGAGTTGATAAAATCATCACCTTATTATCCTCTTTTAAGTTAAAAGTTATGGGCATATCCTTATGTAAAATAGGTACTGTAAATTCTATATGCTCAAATTTAAACTTAATTTTTCTACTCTCTATTCCTTCTAAGAATATTCTGAGTTCACTCGGCTTAAGTATAAGTTTTTCACTTCTTGAAGCTGTAAGTACTTCATAATATTCAGCTTCTTTTTCTGTTTTTCGAATAAGCCTTGTAGTTTCGGTATTTCCCCATATTCTATACTTTTCTGTAATGCTATTTTCTGAATCCTCTTTTGTCCCATCATTTTCCTTTGATAATAGACTAAAAAATTTATAGCTGGTTGCAGTTATATGACTACACATTAAGGTATATCCATTTGAAGCAAATTCCTTGAACTCATCGCAAGAGCATTTTACTCCATCTAACTTTTTCTTCTGAAGATTAATTTTAATGTGAGTATTAAACTCTTTAAGTTTACTTTTATCTTTCACTCTGCCATAAATATGATATATATTCTCTATCTTTTTACCTTTAAAATAAGCAACTAAGCCTTTATTAAAAGCCTCTTCCCCTTCTTTTTTCATAGCATGAGATGCCGATTTAAATACTACTTCTTTTAGTTCATTAAGTTTCAAAGAATCACTCCCTTAAGTGGTTAAGCTAATAGCTTTATATATTCTTTTGTACTTAAAGCTGTTTCTAGTGCTCATTTAGACCTTTTTGTAAAAGCAATGATATTTTTCATAGATAATATTATACCATAGTAACTTCCAAGTCCTTAATTGTAAAAACTAACTAAAAAGCCCACTCACTGACTACAGTTTCATTTTTTCCTAAAGGTTTTTTATCTCCATCATAGATACTAGCTATACTATCATCATTAATATTCTCATCCGTAACCTTAATATCAATATTCTTTCTTTTCATCTTGCTTGACTTTTTACTCTTTTCTATTTCTAAAAGTATAGGTGTACTTTTAGAATTGTTATTGACCTTATCAGTAATATTATAATTTTGATTAACATTTGTAATAATAAATTCTGAATCCTCATTTTTATCGTTAATATTATTATTTATATTTTCTTCCTTATCATCTTGTTTTCCATTTGAATTATTATCATTTTCTTCTTTCTTATTTTCCAGCTCTTTATTATCAATATTAACATTAATTTTAGTTTCTTCACTTTTTAATTGAATCGCTTCTTTCTTTACCTCTTCCTCTATATCTTTTGATTTAACTTTAATATTTTGATGCTTGGCAAAGTTTTTCACCTTATAAATATTATCTTCAGTAATTTCCACCATTTCCAATTTTATAAAGGTATCTAATGCTAGTTGAACTTGATCTACGTCTCTATTAAATTCTATAGCTAAAGTCTCTATTGTATATGGAATATTTTTTGACATATATAAACTGCCCTCTAAATTAACTTTCCCCGCTAAAGCTACAAGTCTAGTCCAAATATAAAAAATAACATCTCTTTCAGGCATTCTATCTATTATCTTAAATTTTGTATCCTCAAACATATCTACTCTGAATCTCACATATTTTCTTTCTCTCATCTTTATCAATCTCCTTAAAATTTTTTACTTTCATATGCTTTCAATTAGGATATATGTTTTACTTTGTAAAATAACAATATATTTATAAATTTTTTTATTTAATCATCAACCTATGTTACTGAGACTCAATTTTATTTACTAAAATTTCTACATTACCTATTGTATTATTAGTTTTTATTAAAATTTAAACTAATAAAATTTTATTTTATTAAATTATTATAAAAACTCTACAAACTAAAATCCCCCACTAGAATCTAAATTTTAGATTTTAGTGGGGTTTATGGCGGGGCAAATTAAAATACTTAACCTTTGCTATAAATTTCTTTTTACTTTTTTCCTCATACTGCTTTTCATAGAACCAACACCGCAAGCCTTTCTAAATTTATACTTATTGCGTGGCTCATTCACATTCAGGCCTACTACATAACTGTCACGCTTAAAATAAATAGTCACATATTTATCTCCATGACTCAGTATTGAATTATTTCACTATATCTTTTCAGAGTGAGTTTCCGCCACTTAAATTACACAACCTTGCTCAGCCGCACTGGTTCACCGTATCATAAGCAGGCGATATTATCTGTTTCGTTAGATCTATCCACAAAATTGTTAATTTTAACATATATGCTTAAATTTTTGTTTTTGATGTGGCTGCTACAACAAAATCTTTAAATATTTCACTAGCTGGAGTTATATATCCATTCTTTAACCACCCCATACGAATAGTCCTGTAGCATTGAGGTTCTTTTATTCTAATTACTGACACTTCATCTGTTATTAAATTAGGTATGTTTGGAATAATAGAAATACCTAATCCTGCACCAACAAAGCCAGTAACCACCATACTGCTCTCATTAGGCTTTACTACAGTCTTTGGCATAATGCCAGCCTTTCTAAAAATGGAACACATTTTATTTGCTATATTTTCAGAAAAAAGTGCAAAAGTTTCATCTTTTAAATCTTTTAACATTACTTCTGATTGATCAGCAAGCCTGTGATTTTTAGGTACTATTATAACAAGTTCATCATTTTTTATTGGAACTGACTCTATTTTTTCATATTCCCCACTATTTTCAAGTTCATCATAAAAACCTAGGTCAAATTTGCCATTCTCTAAACCCTCTAAAATATTGCTAGTCGAATTTATTCCAAATTCAAATTTTATATTTGGATTTTCCTTCAAAAAATCGCTTATAATCGTTGGAATAAAATATGTCCCAATAGTATAAAGTGACGAAATAGAAACTGTGCCTGTCATAGGATTAATTATATTCTGCAATTCCTGGATACCATCATTAATTTCTTTTATTGCAGCTTCTGCATGCTTTAAAAACATACTGCCAAAGCGGGTTAATTTTATATTCCTCCCATTCTTTTCAAACAAATGGACTCCCAACTCCTCTTCTAATTTTGCAATTGCCTTGCTTAAAGCTGACTGAGTTACCAATAGTAAGTCAGCCGCTGTAGTATAGTTTTGCGTTTCTGCTATAACTTTAAAGTATTCCAATTGCTGCCAGTTCATATTATATATGACCTCCTTAGTTTATAATCTTTAAACTCAATTGGTAAGATAACATTTCTACTTAGTACTCAAACCTCTCGTTAGAAAATTACTATACTAAAATAATATATTACTTTCAACCTTTGCGTAGATTATTTGTCAAATACATATTTATTAAAACATACCCTAGGTAAAAGGTTAAGTATTAAATAACAATAACTATGTATGACTTTTATTCATATATATAATGAAAAAGTTCCATTAGACGTCTTAGAATTTTATTGATATCATTATATTACTTTCTTAATAAATTTCAAAACTCAATAAATTAATTATAAAATCTACTCATGTATTTATAAAAATTATAAGCTAGTTTATTAAGATATTATAATTTTTAAATGTATATTCAATAAATAACATATGGGACAAAATTAAAATATTTCTTTAATGAAAGGAGAAAAATTATGAATGAAGTAATAAAAAATATTTTAACAAGAAGAAGTATAAGATCTTATACGGAGGAGCAGATTTCCGATGTGGATTTAAATATAATCTTAGAAACCGCAAAATTTGCTCCAAGTTATATGGGGGCTCAAAGCTGGCATTTCACTGTAGTGCAGAATAAAGAAAAAATTAATCAGCTAATTTCTGTAATAAAAGAAGCCTTGCAAAATTCTCCTGTAGAGCAATTTAAAAAGATGGGTAATATGCCTAATTTCAATCCATTCTATAACGCTCCTACTATAATTATCACAGCTTGTGATAAAAACTCGCCAGAAAAAGAAGCAGACGCTGCTGTAGCACTTGAAAATATAATGCTAGCTGCTCACTCACTTAATATTGGTTCATGCTGGATATCGTCTTTAAGTATCGTTCGAGATGATCCTAAGGTTATAGGTATACTTTCCGAACTTAGTATTCCTGAAAATTATACTATATTGGGTACTGCTGCTTTAGGTTTTAGCAATAATAGTAATGCAAAGGCTGCACCTAGAAAAGAAGGAACTGTAAATATTGTAAAATAAATTTAGAAGCTGAGCGAAAGTTATTATCACTCACAACTGAATAAAAGTATGTGCATAAATCATATACTTTTATTCAATTTTATTTTCCCATTTACTTAATCTTTTCAGAGTGAGTTTCTATCACTTAAATTGCATACCAGCCTCACCTATATCACTATTTCTTGTTTAATTTTTTCTGCTGTAGCAGGTGAGGCTGTATAAATCATTACTTTTAAATCAGGATAGTTTGATAATTGCAAATTCACATGTTCAAACTCCACTTCTCCAATTTGAGGGTGATTCCACAATTTATGGCAATCAGTGACATTTTTAACTTCATAACGAGGCCACCATATCCTGAATAATTCACTTTCTTGCTTAAATTTCTCAATCATTTCGTTTAACCTCGCATCTTGAGGATACCTAGCACAATCTGCCCTAAATCTCGCAATCATGATTTTAGCCTTTTCCTCCCACTCTGAATTTATCTCTCTTTTGAATGGATCAGTCAGAAATTGCTGCAATATGTTTGGCTTTGTATCTAAATTCTCAGAATATGAAGGAAACCTAAATAAAAATTCTGCTGCGCGATTCCATAATAGTACATCCCAGTATTTATTCATTATGTATGCAGGATTAGGTTCTAATGCAAAAACAGTTCTTTCTAATCCTTTACTAACTTCTTTATAAACTTCTGTTTCTTCTAATTCATCTGATTTGGATAATAAAAAAAGATATCGACGTTCATCATCAGATAACCTTAATGCAGCAGCCAGACTTTCTAATACTTGATGAGATGGGTGTACGTCTTTCCCCTGTTCTATAGATATATACCAAGAAAGACCGATATTTGCAAGTTGAGCAACCTCTTCACGTCGAAGTCCTGGTGTTCGGCGACGTCCATGTGATGGCAAGCCAACCTGTTCTGGTGTAAGACGTTCTCTAGTTGCACGTAAAAATTCACCTAACGATTGCTGCATTGTAATCTCTTTCATTTATTTTCCTCCTTTATCCTACCGCTCTCAATCATACGATAACCACAATATGGTTAAACTATTATGCCCCTGATATATTAGTAATATAACATAAAAATAATTTTTAAACAAAACCGTTTAGATTGGAGTGAATTAATATGAAAATATTTTTAACTGGAGCAACAGGCAAAGTTGGAAGCCGTTTTGTACCATATCTACTTAAACAAGGGCATGCTGTTCGTGTTCTTGTAAGAAATGCTGAGCGAGCACTTTTATTGAAGGAACTAGGCGCGGAAGTGGTTTTAGGTGATCTTTTAGATAACCAAAATCTCGCTAATACAATAAGTGGTGTCGATGCTGTGGTGCATTTGGCAGCTCAATTTCGTGATGTCAGTGAAGAAATAGCACAAGTATCTAATATAGATGCAAGCATAGCATTAGCTAAAGCTGCACTGCAAGCCGGTGTCACAAGATTTGTTTTTAGTAGTACAAGTTTGGTATACAGTGGCATTAGTAGAAATAATCCGTGCCGTGAAGATGATGTCCTTCAGCCAGTCCTAGCCTACCCAAAAACAAAAATGGTGGCAGAAGAAGCTCTACTTAAGCTGCATCGTGAAATGGGCCTAGATTTACGTATTGTAAGATTTGCCTTCGTTTATGGAGATCATGATCCACACATTGGAGAATTTTCACCAATTATGAGTACATGGAATCCTTCACAGAGACTATCTCTAGTACATCATGATGATGTCTGTCAATCATTGATACTTGCAGCCAGCACATCAGGTTTTGATGGCCACATATATAATGTTGCTGATGATACCCCTATTACTGTTGCTGAACTTCTTAGCCTTAATGGCTTACCAGAGCAAGTACCTCCTAATGGCGGATGGCCTAGTTTTAGCCCATGTGATATGGTATTAGATACAACACGCATTAAAGCTGAACTTAATTTCCGCTCTAAATATCCTTCTTTTCATAGTGCTATGGATAATGGAGCATTGTAGTTAAAAATAACCAATAAACAGACCTATCAAGATTGGAGTGAATTAATATGAAAATATTTTTAACTGGGGCAACAGGCAAAGTTGGAAGCCGTTTTGTACCATATCTACTTAAACAAGGGCATGCTGTTCGTGTTCTTGTAAGAACTGCTAAGCAGGCACTCACATTGAAAGAACAAGGTGCTGAAGTAATCATAGGTGATCTTTTGAATAATGAAAATCTCGCTGACAATATAAGAGGTGTTGATGCCGTAGTACATACAGCAGCTCAATTCCGAGGTGGCATTAGTGAAGAAATAGCTACAGCAGTGAATCTAGATGCAACTATTGAATTAGCTAAAGCAGCACTAGATGCAGGTGTTACAAGATTCGTTTTTACCAGTACAGGCAATGTATATCGCGATTTGAATGTAAACAGACTATGTAGAGAAGATGATGTTCTTATACCATCTAATTTAATGTATCCAAAAACAAAACTTGCTGCCGAGGAAGCTTTACTAAAATTGTATAGTGATCAAGGGCTAGATGTTCGTATTATGAGATTATCTTTTGTCTATGGTGATGGTGATCCCCACATTGAAGAGATCTTACCTTACATGATTAACTGGAATCCATTAAGAAAGCAATCTATGATTCATCATGAAGATGTCAATCAAGCATTATTACTTGCTGCTAGCACACCTGGTATTGGCGGCCGCATATATAACGTTGCAGATGATACTCCTATTGCTATAGGTGAATTATATAAACTGTATGAAGGACCAGATCAAACACCTACTGAAGATGGATGGCTTATGAATAACCTATGGGAATTAACTGCAGATCCGGCTCGCATTAAAGAGGAACTAAATTTCCATCCAAAATATCCTTCTATTTATGCTGCTAAAGATATGGGAGCCTTATAGTTGTAATTTGCAAAAGCTAAGAAGTATACAAATAATGATAAATTTTAAATATAAAATTGATTATTGGTTTAGCTTTAGATGAAAAAAAATCATAATGAGCAAATTATAAATTATGATTTAACACTAGTTGACTACTACTCAAGTGATAAAAGAATTTAACTAGAAAAACAGTCATATCAAAGCTTTTAGTTTATGACTTTGTGAAAGGTCCTGAACTGAAAATTTGTTGGTATGACTGATTTCTTTATTTTAAAAATAAATTTTATTTATAATATAAAAGAGCTGCTCATGTTTAAATTCAAACAATTCCCTATTCCTTAAATATGCTTTATAGAATCAACTTCATTATTTACTAAATATGAATTATAATTATCATAACTTAAGTGAAAGGGTGAAAAAACTTGAGAGTATACATTGCTATAGATTTTGAAGACAACACTAAGAATTATTTTAATAAAATAACATCGGATATAAAAAAGTACTGCACCAAAGGTAAATTTACAGAAAAGAATAACTTTCATCTGACAATTAGGTTCATAGGTGAAGCTGATGAGCTTCAGATTACCAAAATAAAAGAATCTATAGATAAAGCAGTTTTAAATATAAACCCTTTTGAATTGTCAGTAAGTAACTTAGGTATTTTTAAGAAAAAAAAGACAAATATTTTATGGATTGGAATAAAAGAAAATTCTGCTCTATCTAAGCTTCACAAGAAACTTTCCATCTTATTAAAAGAAAGAAAACTCCCATTTTATGATAAGCTTTTTATGCCTCATATAACTTTAGGGAGAAGAGTGTTATTTAATGAAGGACCTCCAGACTTGGATAATCTAATTGATTTTGAGAGAATTATGATTCCAGTAAAAGCAATAAGCCTTATGGCAAGTAAAGAAGCAGATGGAAAACTAAATGGCGTTTCCCTCTACAAAGTTAACTTAACTTAATAATTTTAATATAATCTGCACATGATTACAAAGACAGATATACTTTTTTTGTATGTCTACTTCCATATATTAATCCTAATCATTTTTACGCCTTTTTCACATATGCTCACTATACTTTTTAAAATTTCATCTTTACTACATTCTCTATTATTAGAATTAATAAGCTCATCAAGAATTACAAAAGAAACTATATTCCCCAGGAAATTTCTAGCATAGAGTTTGGCATAAGGTAAAAAACAGTCATATCAAAACTTTTGGTTAGATTGATGACTTTGTGAAAAATCATTGTCTAACTGAAAAACTGTTGATATGACTGGCTTTCTTATTTTGAAAATGAGTCTTCTTCATAAAAGGCTTTTTTCAATAAAATAGCATCAGATACAAAAAAACACTTCACTTATGATTAATTATGATTCTATAAGTTTTAATTAAATCCTGCTTTATCTAACATTTGTAAGAAACTCCATAAGCTTGGTTTCCAAACACTCCATTCGTGTCCCCTACCTTGATAGAGCCAATAGGTATTTGGAATGCCTTTAGAGTCACAAAATTGATGAACTGTTGTACCAAAGTTAATAAGATTATCATTAGTACCATAAGAAATAAATAGTAATTTCAATTGTTGTTTTGCTGCAGTTCCACCATCAGGAAATAATGTAGCATTTGAATGTGTATTTGGAGCTGCTGAGTAAGCGCCAACATATGGGAATAAATTTAAATTTGGTAGACCAATATTAAATGATTGTCCACCTCCCATTGATAATCCAGATATTGCTCTGTGATTCCTATCTGTATAAACTGAATAATTCTTTTCTATATAAGGAATTAGGCATTTAATCAAATCATTAGTTAAATTTTCATAACCATCAGATATTCCTGCTCCTGTTGCATTACAATTAGGCATTACTATTACTGAAGGTTTAATTTTTCCTGCTGCAATAAGATTATCAGCAATGAGATTTGCATTTCCTCCACCAGTAGTCCAATCATCCTCGCTTCCACCTATACCATGTAATAAATACATTACGCTGTATTTTTGATTTGATGAATAACCTGGTGGTAAATAAATCTTTGCTCTACGTTGGCTGTTTGTTGCTGTTGACTGATAATAAATATATTGAACTGTACCATGCTGAATATTATTTTTAAAGCTGTCAAAATCAGATGGTGGCATTGTTGGGCTTGTTGTCGCTGCTAATGCTGCATTTGGCAAAGCACCTATAAATGTTAAAATCATGAAACACATGGCTAAAATACATAAAATTTTTTTCTTCATAAATATATCCTCCTTGTATTCAAATTTATTAATTTTTATGGCTTCTCTTCTAATTCTTAAAACATATATTGAATTTTAATTTAGCTATTGAGTTGATAAACCTGTTGCAGATGGACTAAATTTAAAGTAATCAAAGTCTGCATAACCACTAGTATCAGATCCTGTTGTGTAATTAAATATAGCAAACCTATATCCTATAAACCACAGTTTGTAGAAAAAGTCCATTTTAAGAGCCCCCCCTAACTGCTTCCAAGCGCTGGCATCATAGCTGTAATAAAATTTAGCAGTTTGCGCATTGCAGTCAGCATCAACTTTTAAATATATAACATCATTAGTAAGATTAACAGAAGTTTCTGAATCACCTACATTATATTGAACAATTTTTTTAGTTCCATTATCATTTCTTACTGCTATATATCCATATTTACTGTGAAATGCTGATAATCCAGCAATTTCTCCATTTTTAATATTTGTTGCATCCAGCTTAACCCATCCTGAAGAGGTTGGTCCCTGTATCCTCTGTGCTAGAGTATTCCTTGCTTGAAGAAGATCAGAAGCAGTACTTGTCTTAAGTCTTAACCAGCCTGTACGTTCAGATGTAGTCCATTTAGAATTGTCTGGATTATGGTTCCATTGCCACTGGGAAGATATACTACTTGATGTAAAATCATCGCTTGTACCAGGTGATTTTATTCCATTTCCTGTCGCGGGCTTGTTATAGGTTGCAGGTACTTTTCCGCTTCCATTAATACCTATCATAGGCCAGTCATTTACCCATGTAACAGGAGCAAGCTTTGGAATACGGCCTACTGCGCCTTTATCTTCAAACAAAACTGCCCAATTATAACTGCCATCATCAACTATGCAAACTTGATGATTTGCTCCATCATCCAAAATTACATTTTGTTCATAAGTACCTGTAAGACTTTTTGATCTCCATGCTTTTTCTATGCGTTGATATGGTGCGTTATCCTTTACAGGTGTTGAAAGTATATAGTAATATCCATTTTTCTTAAAGACCCTGTTACCATCATGGCTACTACCTCCATCAAAGATTTTTTTGTTTACGCCACCAGATTTCACGGATTTACAATCTGAATTTAATTCTGTTACAGTACATCCTCCATTAATAAGATATACTTTTCCATCTGTATCAAAGAAAAGATCTGCATCATGCGCATACCCTATGCCTTTGATTTCTGTAAAATCCCAGCCTCCAAATCCCATTGGCGCACTTTTGGTGCATACAAAGGTTTTACCAAGGTCAAGTGAAGAAAATGTAGCATAAAACTTACCATCATGATATTTTAAACTTGGTGCCCAACATCCATGACTGTATACGTTTTTATCATTTACTAAATTGTATGCATCCGCATGTGTCTGATCAATCCCACTCATGCCTACATCAATGCGATCGTATGCATAGGAGCAAATTTCCCAATTTACAAGATCCTCTGATTTCAAGATAGGAAGTCCTGGCATATAACTAATGCTAGAACATGCCATATAGTATGTTGATCCTACCTTAATAACAGAATTATCTGGGTAATCTGCATACATGACTGGATTCTGATAAGTTCCATTACCAAGATCTGAGGTATATGCCTTAGCTGGAAGTACTGGTAATAATATTCCCATACATGTTAACATTGATATAGAAACTAGTTTAGTAAAAGAAATTTTTATTTTACATAGTTTATTCTTCAACATAATAATCCCCCTATATCCTGCTTTTTTATTTGCTTAAGATTTCTAGCCTTCAATTTTAAGCACTCCAGTAAATCTTAGCTTTAGACTTCTTAAAATCTTCTCTGAAATCGTAAACATTTCTAAACTTTATATATCACCTCCTATTTCAATTCTCAACATTCCTAATAATTATTTACTGTTTGAATTTTTCTCAAGAGTTGGTCTTACTACTCTTATTTGATACATTTAATTATCAGTCCAAATCAGTTACATTATTATGTAAATAAAGTAACAAAAGGAATCACTAAGAATTTTATAATAATCTTAGCATCCCCTTTAGTAATTGACAATATTTCTGTCACTAAATAATGTTTTTTAATCTTAAGTGCATACTATACTTTTTCTTCTAACCCTAAGCCATAGTATAATTCCTATCAGACATGATACTCCCTCTGTAGCTGTCATAGCCCAAATAACGCCATTAACAGCAAATATTAAGTTTCCTACAATCAAAATAGGAATAAATAAAACACCTCTTACAGCGGCCATAACATTTGATTGTACGCCAGCTCCTTGAGCTTGGAATATTCCAGTAAAAAATTCACATAGGGCAGCAAACATAGTTGAGGAAAGTTGAGCTATGAGAGTTATTTCACCAATGGCAATAACCTCTGGGTCAATACTGAAAAGGCCAATAATCTGTAACCTGAATATACTTATAACTGCTCCTATAACTAATGTTAAACCCAAAATATACAATATGGTTTTTTTAACAATTTCCATGAGACGATTTTGATTATTAGCAGAGTAAGCAAATGCAATTAGTGGTACAACTCCCATTGCAAAGCCCATACCAATACAATCTACAATTTGAACAACTCTTTGTGCAACTCCAAATCCAGCCACAACATTGTCACCATAAATCATGGAATAATTATTGAAAAGCAGACCTATAATGACCATAAATCCACTAAGTAATAAAGCTGAAACTCCAACCTTAAAAATTTCACCATAAATTTTTTTACTTGGTTTAAAGTACTTAATTGATAAACTCTGAACAGTACTCTTCTTTTGTAGATAATATATAAAATACAAAACGGAAACTATATTACCACAAACAGAGGCTAACGCTGATCCCATAACATTCATATTAAGAACGAAAATGAAGAAAGGATTAAGTATTATATTAATTATAATACCACCTATAGTACCAGTCATAGAAACAGTTGATGCTCCCTCCGCACGTACAGCTGCTTCAAGCGCCATATTAACAATAATAACTGGAGCACCAATAACAAGTATCATAATAAAATTTCTTGTATGTTGCAGAGTTTCACCACTTGCTCCTAAAATCGGCAAAATAGAAGATAAAAAAGGCAGACATATCATCATAAAAATAATACCCATAAGCATTGATGACCAAAAGTTAATTGAACTAACTTTTTTGGTATCATCTGTATTGCCCTCACCTAAAAGTCTCGATATATATGTTCCTGAACCTACCCCAAACATTTGCCCAAGTGCCATTAATACTGATGAAAATGGCAGTGCCAGCATCACTGCCGCCATCATTGCAGTATTATTAAGCTTACCTATAAAAAAAGCATCGATGATATTATAGACAACTGATGTGATACTACTTAGTATCATAGGAAAAGCCATGTGTATTATTGCTTTCGTAACAGGTGCCTTTTCCAGATAGTATAGCGATTTTTGATCCATATTTTCTATGTTTTCCATATAAAAAACTCCTTTCATGTCGTATAAATAATAAAATTAGTATTTAACAATAAGGCACAACCTTTTTCAATATTATTAATTCTAATTTCTGTTTGATTTCTACAAACATAGTATATAGTTTCTATTTAAACTAAACTTAAATGGAATTTAAACGCAATGTAAACAAAAATAAAAACCACAGTCTATTAAATTAATTCAGACTGTGGCTATAAATATATTAATTTCTATTTATTTGATTGTACCTTAGGAAGGCAAACAGTAAATTCCGTCCCCTTTCCAACTTCACTTATGAGAGATATTTTCCCACCATGTAAATCAATAATTTTTTTTACTATTGAAAGTCCAAGTCCGTTTCCACCTAGAGAACGGTCACGAGATTTATCTGCTTTATAAAACCGTTCGAAAATTCGCGGTTGATCTTGCGGTGAAATACCTATACCTGTATCGGAGATTTTACATACAATTGAATTTTCATCGCTTGATAAGTTAACGCCTATATTTCCGTTTTCTGGCGTAAACTTAATAGCATTATTAAGCAAATTTATAAATACCTGGCTTAATAAAGCTTCATCTCCACATATTATGTTTTCCTCAAGAGAAACATCAAGTGTTATATTTTTTATCGACCACTGCGGTTCTAGCATGAGTAAAATACTTTCAATCTGCTTATTTATTTGATATTTCTTTAAGTTTAAATTATTATCTTCCGATTCCAAATTAGATAATCTTAATAGATTTTCGCTTAATTTGGATAATCTTCTACTTTCAGTTTCTATTATATTGGCATAATGTGATATTTGGCTTTCACTTAAATTTCCTTTTTTTAAAAGCGCAGCAAATCCTGAGATAGATGTTAACGGTGATTGTATTTCATGTGATACATCTGATATAAAATCTTGACGCAGTTTTTCCAAGGAACCCAGCTCTTTAGCCATCTTGTTGAAATTATCTGCTACTTCATTAAAAGGGTCAAGCTCGTTTGTTTTAACAAGGACATTAAAATCACCAGAAGCTATCTTGTTCATAGCTTCAATAGCTCCACTTAATATTTGAAAACGTGAAAGATCAAATTTCCTATTCTTATTAGTAAATCGCCGCTGTAAATAGAAATATATTTTCAAGCTTACAAAATATATCACAACTGAAAGAAAACTTTGAACAATAAAGATTAGATATAAAGGCATGCTTTCTAATTGCCCTGAAATAAATATGAAAATATAATATCCACTAGTAATACCAAGTAATGTTGTAAAAAAAATTAGTATCATTGAAATCAAAGGTTCGTTTCCTCTCACTTCACTTCCTCCAATCTGTAACCAAGTCCACGAATTGTAGTAATTTTAAACTTGTAAACCTCAAATGGAAATCTTTCTCTAAGACGATTTATATGAACGTCAAGGGTTCGTTCGTTTCCTTCAAAATCAAGACCCCAAACCTCTTCAATCAGCCTATCACGAGAAAGAGTTTTACCAGAATAACTTCCAAGCATAAATAAAAGTTCAAATTCCTTCATGGGTATATCGCATTGTTCATTGTTACTAATAACTCTGTAACTACTTTTATCCATGACTAAATTACCAATAGTAATAACCTGTGAAGCCGCTACTTTATAACGCCTCAAAAGTGCCTTTATTCGAACAAGCAGCTCATCAACCTCAAAGGGTTTTGTCAAATAATCATCTGCACCAAGTTCAAAGCCCTTTACCTTTTGGGAAAGTTCACTTTTGGCAGTCAGCATCAAAATTGGCATATCCTCATAATATCTGCGTACTTGTTTACAAAATTCGTAGCCATCCATTTGAGGCATCATAATATCAAGAACACAAAGATCAATTTTTTCCTCTCCAAGCTTTTCTAAGGCATCCTTCCCATTTACAGCTTCTGACACAGAAAATCCTTCATTTTTGAGTACTGTGCAAATAAGCTCTCTAATATAACCGTCATCATCTATAACTAAAATTTTATTCAAATCTATCACCTTCCTCTTGTAAATATATACTATGAATGTAAATGCAATATAAACCGAATTAAAGTTCTAGCTTTTATTGGGTATAGGCAAAACATGGCACTTAAAATCCACTAATATATTATGTACAATTACAAACAACATAATTTATGTTAACATAAGCTGCTTTAATTTGTCTTTTGTATCATCATCTATAGGCATTTGAATTGTGATACTTGCCCCCTCTATTTCTGTAGATCTAAATGAAATATAACTTAGATATAAATCTCCTACTAAAGGATGATGTAAAAGTTTTTGACCCTCTGGTGTTCCCATGATACCTCGATTATTCCACCATTTATTAAATAGAGGATTTTTTTCATTTAATTCATTTATAATTGCATTTATTGTGTTATCATTCTCATAATAGCCGTAATTTGCTCTCAATTGTTCAACACGTAATTTAGAATGACCTTCCCAATTATCTAATAGTTCCTTTAGATAATCAACATTAAAAGCTCTCCAAACTGAGTTTCTTTCTTTTTCATTCATTTCTTCATAATTACCATAAACTTTTAGCGCTGCCGTATTCCATCCAATCATTGTTAATTTACTATCTGTAACATAAGCTATGCTAGGATTTTGATTATCCAAGAATTTTTGTAATGTATTAGAAATAGTAACGGTAGTAAAGTCTTCTATAGGCAATTTTTTATCTGACAAATTAAATAAATATCTTTTTTCTTCATTATTTAATTGCAAAACTCTGCTCAAAGAAAGCAACACATCTATTGATGGATTAACATTTTGTCCTTGTTCAATGCGAACATACCAGTCAATGCTCACTCCCGCTAAATCTGCAACTTCTTCTCTCTTTAGCCCTTTCACTCTTCTTTTTTTATCGAAATTAAGTCCAAATTGTTCTGGTCTTAATGTTGACCTTTTCTTTTTTAAAAATAATCCAAGTTCTTTGTTTTTAGATATCATTATTATCTCTCCCATTTATATTTAATCATTAATGATAATACGAATAATTTTATCACTTACTTCTTATCTGCTAAACATAGTATTATTAATCATATGATAACTTAGGTTCTATTTAAAATAATACTTTCATTATACACTATCTTCATAAGCTATAGAGAGGAAGATGTGAAAATGGATAAAGCTTTAAAAAGCAAAAATTTTTCAAACAAATTATTATTAATTTTATCAATTATTTGTGCAATTATAATAGCTAATTTGTACTACGATCAAGTTTTATTAACCAATATTTCCACTGATTTTTTTATACCTGCTTCATCATCTGGTAAGCTTGTAACAGCTATACAGATAGGATATACAATGGGATTGTTGTTTATTGTCCCACTAGGAGACAGGTATAGTAGAAAACTATTAATAATTTTAAGTATTATTTGTTCAGCTATATTATTATATTTAATGACTTTAGTCTCTACCTTTAATTTAATAGTAGTTGTAGGCTTTTTTATGGGGATTTCAAGTGTTTCAGCGCAGCTTATAATCCCATTTGTTTCGTCAAATATCTCGTCAGAAAAACGAGGTATAATAGTTGGTCACTTATTAACTGGAGTATTTCTTGGAGTTTTACTCGGAAGAGTACTAGGTGGAGTTCTAGGCCAATTAATTGGCTGGAGAGGAGTACATGAATTTGCGGCAATAGTTTTATTAATTTTTGCAATATATTTATTTTACTCTCTTCCAAAGGATAATATAGAAAAGGAAACTTCCTATAAGAATATCATATTATCTTTACCTCCATTATTAAAAAAAGAAAAAGTATTAAGAGAAACAATAGTTTTTGGTGCTGCTGCATTTTGTGCCTTTAATATTTTCTGGGTTTCATTGTCCTTTATTTTAGAAGGTTCTCCTTATAATTATGGAAGTGCAATAGTTGGACTCTTTGGCTTTTTAGGTATAGCAGGTGCGTTAGCCGCTGGATTTTCAGGAAAACTTACAAATAGCAAAAAAGTAAGCTTATGGAACCTTTTTGCTTTAGCTATAATGTTTGTCTCTTTTTTAATCTTAGGCATAGGCTGGTCTAAACTTATAATTATAATTCTTGTAACATTTACTTTAGATGTTGGTTCAAGAATGAATATGTCTTTAAATCAAGGAAGGATTTATAAGCTTAGTCTCCAAAATCATAGTAGATTGAATTCCCTTTATATGGTTGGATATTACTTAGGTGGATCCATTGGCTCATGGATAAGTACTTCTGTATATCACTCATTTGGTGTTATTGGAATTACAATTGCAAGCTGCAGTGTCCTTTTAATAGCAGGTGCTTATTACTTAATAACTAATTGTCTTTTAAATAGAGAAACTAAATCTTCAAGTGTATTTACCTCTAAAAATCAACCAACTCATCAGTAATTTGTGAAATACTTTAAGATATAATCAAAAAAATAACAAGCTCATATTCCTAAAAAATCATTTAATAGTAATATTGCCATGACTATTTATCCTATGATAATTTATCATCTATTTAAGAGAATTCTTTAATTGTATAATGGATTAAAAAGAATTTACTTTCATTAATAAAGTAAAGGAGAAGATAAAAATGAATTTAATAACTGTAAATCAAGATAAATGTATTAAATGTGGTCTATGCGTGAATGAGTGCCCAGAACATGTATTAGAACTTAGTGAAAATGGACCTAAAGAAATTTGCGGTGAAGAGTGTATTTCCTGTGGTCATTGTGTAGCGATATGCCCAAGGGAAGCAATTGATAATATAAAAACACCATTAGCCAATCAAACCAGCTCAAAAAAATTTCCAAAACTAAGCCCTGAGGAGGCTGAAAACTTCCTCCGTTCAAGGCGTTCAATCCGCTCATATAAAGAAACTCCTGTCCCAAGAGAAAAATTAATAGATCTTGTTAATATTGCACATTTTGCTCCTAGTGGACATAATCTTCAAGGAATATCTTATACTATCATAAATGATAGAAAGATACTTGATAAAGCTGTTAAAATTGTTATTGAAGAATTTGAAAAGGTTAATGTATCAAGTGAATTTACAAAACCATACCGTGAAAAAGGAATTGATACAATTTTGCGTGGAGCATCTAGCCTTGTCCTAGCAACTGCTGATTCAAACTTTCCACGAGGAAGAGAAAATTCAATTCTTTCATTAACATATTTAGAGTTATATGCACCAACACTAGGCTTAGGCTCATGTTGGGCTGGGATGTTTGAAAGAATTGCTATGAAAGATAATTCTCCATTACTTAAATTATTTAACATCCCTGAAAATAAGAAAATCACTGGTGCTATTATGGTAGGATATCCCAAATATACTTATCCAAGATTAGTTGATAAAAATCCATTAGAGGTTACTTTTATAAATCAGTAATACCATACTATAAAATTAAAACAAATATTATTATCTAATTAAAATTCATTATAAACAAAGCTACTTGTAACAATAAAAAAACACGGCCACTTGTAAGCAGCTATTTAAGCCTCATACAAATGGTCGTAGTTAATGGTAAGGTGATGCCATTTTAAACCTGGCACATATTATGTTTTTATTATGAATTTATTTTATTAATTATTAAAGATTTTATAGGCTTTATCTAGCTTCCTCTTATTTACTTCGATCTATGTTAAGTGGTTCCAATTGTACTCCACTTGTATCAAAAATCTTTCCATCATCTTGAACAAGCTTATATTCCATAGTACCCACTCCAGCAAGTTGTCCATTTATATATAATTCTGATTTAACTGGAAGGCCATCTTCATTAAGATAAAGAAGATGCATTTCCTCTCCATTTTTGTCACCAGATGATATTTTCTTTAATACTTTCCCGTCTGAAGTAGTCTCTGTACCTTCATCTTTCCAATCTGCTGGATTAGCATATAATGATTTCATAGCAGCAAATGTTTGATTCTTTTGTATAATTTGTACCTCAGAATTCGCCTCTTCTTGCGTTACATCATCTTCGTTACCTTTTATTGGATTTCCATTATCATCTCTTATTATATTTACTGTGTGTTTTCCACTATTTTCAATATAAGTACTTGT
This sequence comes from Bacillota bacterium, assembly GCA_023435985.1. Taxonomy (GTDB): domain Bacteria; phylum Bacillota; class Clostridia; order Clostridiales; family Clostridiaceae; genus Clostridium. The sequence continues at coordinate 26,131 of JAEZKY010000345.1, forward strand.
GTACTTTGGAGCATTAGCTGCTGCTGCCTTCTTTTTTTCTGCATCTTTTTTCGCGTCATCAGTTTTCTGTACTTCACTTTCGCTTTCAACACTTGATCTTATTATATCCTGTCTAAAATCAAAAGTCTTTGGATTCACCCAAGTTTCAGTAATATCAGATGACCCGTCTTTCTCCGTAGTATATGTCATTTTGGTATATTCTATGTTCCCATTAGATTTCTCTTGATTATTTGTGACTTCTGCACTATTAGACTCTACTGCCAAGTTTTGTGTACTTTCATTTGAAGCCTTTTGATTAATATTAGTTGCAGCATAACTTGAAATTGAAGTAACCATTACTGCAGCAATAGCAGCTACTATTATTGTTTTTTTCATGATAAATAATCTCCTTAATATTTTATTTAGAATAATCTTAACTCTAAATTTCTTCTTAATATTATCCCACATGTGAGTTATCTTTTTTAATCTTATCTAATAAGAGTTAAGTTCTATTCCATACTTCTATTATAGCTCCCATATATTTCAGACATAATGACAATTATTTCAGATTTGTAAACAAACTGTTTAATCATTATTTCTTATTACAATATCACATATTCTTGAAAGAAAATTCATATATTATGTTATTAACTATACATGACAACCTTCTGCTGTCTCTAGTCCATCTTATTGTAGATATATAGTTACGATCTGTATAAATCACTTCATCATTACTAATATTATCGGAATTTATATAAGCCATATGTATGTCTCTTGTATCACCATTTTGTACAGTATAGGCTATTTTTTCTCCATCAGGAGATACCTGAAGACTTAGTGCCTCTTCACTAAGAATGTTTTTAAAGTCGTTTTCCTTTATATTATATAAAAAAGTTCCAGTTTTTCCGCTTATTTTACCTTGTATCAATAATATATTCGAAGATAAAGGTACTATATTATTAATTATCCCTTGCACATCTGTCTTGGTAAAAGTCCCATCCTCTAGATTCACACTGAATAAGTTAGTCAAATTGTTTTCCTCTGTGTTTCTTGAAAAAATGTATGCATACTTCCCATCTTTAGATACCTTAAGATCAATGCCACCTGTTAAATTTTCTAAAGCAAAGTTTCTCTTTTCTGATGTCTCATCATCAGTAGTTTTACCTATAATATCATCTACCTTTAACAAATTTTTTCTTTCTACGCTTTTTACACTTTGTATAAATAAATAGTCATCTAACCCTACAAACCCACTGCTATCTGGAAGCCAGCATACAGGAAAAGCTTCATCATAAGTAGCTGTTTCTTCTTTGAGCGCAACATCATATAGTTTAGTTTCAATGGTATAGTCATCATTTGCAAAGAGTTCTAATATTTTCTGTCCATCTGGAGATATATCTTGATGAAATTCATTATAATTACTGCTGGTATCACTATACAGATTCATCATTATTTTTTGTTCAGGGTAACCTAAATTTATCTTTCCTATATAAGAGGATCCCATATTCTTATTCAAATAAGAAATGTTATTATTATTTTTATCAAAGATACTTAATTCTGGAATTCCCGTTTCTGGATCATATACCATGGCTTCCATTAGGTGATTATCAATATAGTCATACTTATTATAATAAATATTAGGGATCTTTATTTGTTCAACATGACTTATTACAAAGTCCTGAACTCTCTTATTTAAATTAGAATCCTCAAACAAATCTTTTTCTATTATCACTGGATTTGTTGTATTACTATTCTTCATGCAAATAAATCCTATCATATAAAAACCAAAGATAAAAATACATAAAGTTATAAATAATGAGAAAAAACTTCTTAGCTTTTTAAAATCATTAAACTTTAGCATAACTCATTCTCCTTGAATCTTACAATTACTTCGGTGCCTTCATTTATCTTGCTCTTGACCTCAATATTTCCTCCATGTTTTTCAACAATGCTTTTAACTATAGTTAACCCAAGCCCTGCACTGCCTAATTCTCTGGAAATTTTTTTCGATGCTCTATAAAAAGGTTCAAACAGTTTTTCAATATTTTCTTCCGTAATCCCCTCTCCTTCATCCTTAACTCTTATAAGAATAGTATTATTTTCTTTATAAGCACTTACCTCAATTTTAGAATTCACATTTCCATATTTTATTGAATTATCGATAAGATTAATCAGAACTTCCTTTAATCTTTCTCTGTCACCCTTTAACAAGAGATTATCCATTACACTACAACAAATATCAATATTATATTTTTTCCCTTTAATCTTCATTTCATCAGTAGTCATTTTTATAAGCTCAGCAATATCAACATTTTCAAAGTGATAACTAAAATTCGTTGAAGAAGTTTTCGAAAGTTCTAATAATTCCACCACCATATTATTTAATCTTTTACTTTCATTAAAGATATAAGCAATTGATTTATCGAATAATTTCTCATTAGTAATCTCATTATCTTGTATAGCCTGTGCATATCCCATAATTACAGTAATAGGAGTCTTAAGCTCATGTGTTACATTATCAAAGAAAATTTTATTCTGAGCTTGCAATTCCTTTAACATGTCTCTATCTCCTCGTATAATTTCTATCTGTTCTTCTACTTTTTTTACCATCATTTTAAATCTTTTTGCCAAATCCCCTATTTCATCATCCGAATTTACATCTATATTAATGCCAAAATTACCATTTGATATCTGTTCCGTAATCTCTTCAAGCTTTTTAATAGGTTTAGTAATTCTTCTTGATATGATAACCGCTGCTATGAATACCATACTAAAAATCACTATAACAAGAATATTAATAACATATCTGAATCTTTTAGTGCTATTGAAAAGTTGTGTATAATCTTTTGTATATCTTAGAATTCCAATATAATTTTCATCTACCTCTATGGGATACGATAAGCTGACCTTGGCCTTATCCCCATAAAAGGTTGTAACATAGCTGATTTTCCCGTTCATTGCATCAGTTAAATCTTTATTATTATCATTCTCTATATTATTCTGCTCTGAATTATGCGATATTTCATTACCATTTAAATTATAGATCTCCACATTGTCTCCAACGATTGAACTCAATTGCACTGATATATCATTAGCATTGGCTATTATTGAAGCCTCATTAAAATCAATATTATTAATTAAGAAGTATTGTCTTAAATATTGATCCATATTTTTTTTTGCTTCAATCATATCAGCATAAACTATACTATTGTCATTTTGCTCAGTAAGTTTATAGGAGGCAAAAAGAAGTATAGAAAGACCTATATATATAATAATAGAAAATGAAATTAAAATTTTTGATTGTATTGAATTCTTCATAATAGTTTCCTCATCCTATTAATTTGTATCCAACTCCAAAGACAGTTTCAATCACAGATACACCTTTTGTTTCATCTAATTTTTTCCTTATTCTTTGAATATGAATATCTACAGTTCTGCTGTCTCCAATGAAATCATATCCCCACACTTTATCCAATAATTCCTCTCTAGAAATAACTTTTCCTTTATTTTTAGCCAAGAATAATAATAAACTATATTCCCTATTGGTAAATTCTATTTTTCCATTATTTTTTAAAATTTCATGACTTTCTTCATATATTTCAATCCCATTACTCAGCTTTATTACACTAGAGTTATTGGCTTCTGAGGCCTCAGCTATTAGATCTATTCTTCTAAAAACGGTCTTTATCCTAACAATTACCTCTCTTATATCAAAAGGTTTTGTAATATAGTCATCTGCTCCAAGCTCCATACCCAATATCTTGTCTATAGTATCAGACTTAGCAGTAATCATAATAATAGGGATAATATATTGGCTGGAGATTCTTTTACATACTTCAAACCCACTTATGTCTGGAAGCATTAAATCAAGCAATATTAAATCAGGTTTAAATCTCTCTACAAGCTCAATACCATCCTGGCCAGTATTAGATACTGCAGTAATAAAATTTTCTTTTTCAAGATATAATGAAATTAAATCTGATATGGAATCTTCATCTTCAATGATCAAAATTCTTTTTTGAGCCATAATTCCTCCTCCTTTTCACTCATTATAACTTAAATTATTCTTAAATATCACTTCGATATATAGATTTTACAAATACGATACAATTATGTTACAAATATCTTCTGCTCAACAAAAAAACTAGATTAATATTAATACTAATCTAGTCTTATCTTAAAATTCAATCCATTCATTTGAAAATTTTTCACTTATCTATTTAACACTTTCTTAACAACTAGCCAAAATCAAATTACTTTTTGCCTAATTTAATCATAATTTCTTTAGTCCATCAACTCTTCTTAAATACAGATTTCACCGCTCTTTTTACCACATCAAAAAAACTTAATGAATAAACCATATGATTTGGATCAACATAATTTCGAACAGCACGAAGTACTTTTTTGGATTCTTTAGAAGAAAAAGTATATGTACCGTTTTTCTTTGTTCGTATTGCATATCGTGGAATCCATTTTCCTTTAAATAATACGGATGCAATTACATAGTCAACCTCTTCCCAAGGAATTTGAATAAATTTACGATAATCACGAGAATTATAGAACTCAAAACCTTTGTCACCGATCATAATTTTACCATAATCTGCAACTCCAGTAAAAGATGTTGCCTCAATTGCTAGATCCACCTTTGTATTGAGTGACTGAACCATCCGATCTACCTCTTTTCTATTTATACATACATTTATTTTTATTATATATTTTTTACATGTTTTTATCAATTATTCGAAAGTCCATTAAAAGTAACACATATTTGATTAGTATTATTACTTTCTTTCATACGCCTTAATGTTAACAAAAGCCCAGGCTAAGAAGCCTAGGCTAAGTAAAAAATTGTTACATTAAACCGATCAAATGAGCAACAATACCGATTATAAATAACCCAAGAATAATGATAATTGGAGATACCTTCTTCTTAAGTAACCACATACAAATAAGTGTAATTATTAATCCTACAAATCCAGGAATTAATGAATCTAAGTTATTTTGTAGTGTTGTAACCTTACTATCAGTTAATGACATACCAGATGCTTGTTGCAATAGAGCTTGCTTAACGCCCTCTGCTCCAGCAGGAAGTTTGCTCCAGTCTATGAAAGCACCATCACTTAATTTAACTGTTGATACTACTGGTGCAAATTTAACAGATACCCATCTGTTAACCAATGATCCTAAAATGAACATACCAAGGATGGATGCTCCTTTTGTAATATCTTGTAGCATATTACCTGATAAATCTTCACTAATACGAGATCCTGCTTTATAACCAAACTCTTGTGTATACCACATAAATGCCATACGGATAATATTCCAAGCGAAGAAAAAGATAATTGGTCCAAGGATGTTGCCACCTAGAGCAAGTGAAGCAGCTAATGCTCCTAAAATTGGTCTTACAGTAAACCAGAAAACTGGATCTCCGATACCAGCTAAAGGTCCCATCATACCAATCTTAACACCTTGAATAGTTACATTGTCGATTGGTGCACCATTTGCACGTTCTTCTTCCAAAGCTAATGTTACACCAACAACTGGTGAAGCTACATATGGGTGAGTGTTAAAGAACTCTAAGTGACGTTCTAATGCTGCAGCTCTATCTTCTTTAGTCTTATACAATTTTCTGATTGCAGGAATCATCGCAAATGCCCAACCACCGTTTTGCATTCTTTCATAGTTCCAAGAACCTTGAAGGAAAAATGAACGGAACCAAACAGAAATACGATCTCTTTTTGTTAATTTTAATTCTTTTGCCATTTTCGTGTCCTCCCCCTTCTTAGTATCTATCAATAAGATCACCTAATGGATCTCCAGTATTTGAACTTCCACCATTACCTGAACCACCTTGTTTGCTAAGTGCTAGGTAAAGAAGTGCTAAAGCTACACCTATTGCACCAAGTCCGATAAGTGTGATTTGTGAAACAGTTGCTAATACAAAACCAATTGCAAAGAATGGCCATACTTCTTTTGTAGCCATCATATTGATTACCATTGCATAACCAACAGCTACAACCATTCCACCACCAATTGCTAAACCGCCTGTTAACCAAGTAGGCATAGCAGCAAGTAATGAACTAATTGGACCAGCACCGATTGCTAATATCATGGCTGCTGGAATCGCAATACGTATACCTTGTAAACAAATAGCAGCGATTTGCCACATATCAATAGCTCTAAGATTTCCTTCTTTAGCAGCAGCATCCATAAAATGCACGAACGCTGTAGCAAGTGTACGACAAATAATTGTTAATAATAGTCCTGCAACTGCTAGAGGAACAGCAATAGCAATTGCTGAAGCAACTCCAGCTTCACCTTGACCTCCAAGAACTAAAATAATTGCAGATGCAACAGCGGCTAACGCTGCATCAGGTGCTACAGCAGCACCGATATTTGCCCAACCTAAGGCAATCATTTGAAGAGTACCACCTAAGATTAAACATGGTAGTAAATTACCTGTAACTAAGCCGATTAATGTACAAGCAATTATCGGTTGGTGAAATTGGAATTCATCTAAGATACCTTCTACACCAGCTAAAAATGCTACAATAATGACTAATATAATTTGAACTATATTTAAAGTCATGATTATTAATCCTCCTTTTTCTCTAAATAATTAGATTATTTTAATTTCTTTAATTCCTCTTGTGCTCTTTTAAGTATTTCTTCCATATTTGCTTTTGAATCATTTGGTACTTTACGCACATCAAAATTAAGTCCAGCTTGTTTAAGCTTATTGAATATATCAATATCCTCTTGATTGAAAGCAAGCACTTTACTTGGTTGAACTTTACCTGGAGAGTGAGCCATTGAACCAACATTGATTGTCTTTAGTGGTATTCCGCCTTCTACAGCTCTAAGTACATCTTTTGGATTTTCAAAAAGAAGCATTGCACGTTCTCCACCAAAATGCTTATCATCTTTTGCAAGTTTAATCATATGATCAACTGGAACAACATGAGCCTTAACCCCCGGAGGAGAAGCTTGCGTGATCAAATTCTTACGAAGTTTATCTCTAGCTACATCATCTGACACGACAATAATTCGTGTAGGATTCACTGTTTTTGTCCAAGCAGTTGCTACTTGACCATGAAGTAAACGAGAATCAATACGAGCTAAAACATATTCAAATGATCCAGGTGCACCAGCATTAGATTGCCCTGCTCCAGCTGTAGCAGATTTACCAGTACTTGCTGGTTCCAATGCTTCTGGCTTAACTTTAACTCCTTCTCTACCTGCATTTAAGATATAAGCTGCAATTTCATGTGCAGATTCCATTGAAAGACGTGCACCATAAGCTTCAATAAGCATTGGTAAATTCATACCAGCTACGATTGCCCACTTATCTTTGTGCTCTTCAAATAGAGTATTCGCTTGGTTGAATGGTGTACCACCCCAAAGATCAACTAAGATTAAAACCTCGTCTTGGTTGTCAAAGGATGCGATTGCGTCTTTGATTTTTGCTCTAAGATCATCAGGTCCTTCGCTAGGCATAAGCGTAACAGCTTTTACGTTTTCTTGTTCTCCAAAAATCATCTTACCAGATTGCAAGATACCGTTAGCAAATTCTCCGTGACTAGCAAGAATAATTCCTACCATTTCTATACCTCCTATTTTTTATTTGTTACAAAAACAAAAGGCATAAGCATTTGGAAATAAAACAAAATATATACGTTCGGATTTCGTCACACTATTTGTACACTAAATTAAATCATAAAAAAATATGATAATACCCTATAAAAATTGTACAAAAATATGTGATATAACGAACAAATATTACATCATTTTACTTCTCTATGCTTATGCCTGATCGAATCAGTAACATGCTAGATATTATTATTTTATTATAGTCTATTTAGGGAACTTAAGTAGATACCCCTTCCTTGACTACGTTTTCATGATAACACTTTTTTTTTCATTATGCAATATATTTTTTAAAATTTTTTAATCATTTTCATAAAATACTTTTTATATCAAAATCTTTAATTTTAATATAAACCTATCTATGAATATAATCAATTTATTTCTAAAATAAATATCTTTTGATTAACTTTCAACCTTTGCTAAGCACAAAACCAGATTGCATGAATATCATGAACATAATGTAGCAAACTTCTGATCAGTTTCCTCTTACTTAATAATTTATGTGCCTTGGACACGGCAAAAGGAATGATGTTTATTGTCTACTGGATAACTGATGATAATCATGATGGCACGTAATATATTATGATGAAAGATGACGAAAGGCTTGAAAAGAAAGTTAAAATCTTAGAAAAAATAAAAATAAACAGGAAACTATCTTGAATGTCATATCATTAAAGTCCTTGAAAACAAATAATTTCAAGGACCTTAAGATGAATTGTAAAAAAGATCATAAATTATCCAAACTTGCAATCTATTTATATGAACAGCTAAATAAGTTGGCACATGAAAATAAATAACAGCTCAAAGGTTGTCTTGAATATTTTTTAATCTGGCAAGGAGGCAAATGGACTGTTATTTATTTAATTGTGCCTTAATTTATCTTTAATTTCATTATTTCCTATCCCTTTTCCAAAATATTAATGATTTAAAGTTCAATTTACCTATCCTTGACTTAATATTGGGTTTCTCTTCTAACTTCATATTAACAAGTGAATATACCACTGGAACAACTACAAATGAAAGAAAAGTTGCTGATCCGAGTCCAAATATTATGGTTACGGACAAAGGTCCAAATAATGCACTCTTAGA
>JAEZKY010000355.1 GCA_023435985.1 Bacillota bacterium
ATATATAGATGAGCTAGATTTTGTATAATATGGAGGTGACTAAATGTATAATTGTTCCCTGTTTAAATTTTTGAGTATAGACAGCAACTATGGAAATCTAACTCCCATTGAAGGATTACTTGATGTCCCTTTTGATATAAAACGGATTTATTATATTACTAACGTTCCACAAAATACAGCAAGAGGCTTTCATGCCCATAGAAAGCTTCATCAAGTACTCATATGTGTAAGCGGCTCTGTAAAAATAAAGGTAAAAAACCCTAAAGAAGAAACTGAATTTATATTGGACAATTCTTCTGTAGGATTATATATTGGTCCATATGTTTGGAGAGAAATGTATGATTTTAGTGAAGATGCAGTCCTCCTAGTACTTGCATCTGATTATTATAATGAAAATGACTATATACGAAATATTGATTTTTATATGAAAGAAGCTGCCACTAGATACAAGGAAGTGATTATATGAAAATACCATTTTTAAACCTTGAACCAATGCATTCTGAAATAAGAAATGAAATTCTAGCTGCTTTTAAGAAAGTATATGATAAAAATATTTTTATTTTAGGAGATAGCGTAGATGCTTTTGAAAAAGAATTTGCTAATTACTGCAATGCACTTTATTGTATAAGCTGTGGAAATGGCTTAGATGCTCTTTCTATCATTTTAAGAGGATATGATATTGGAGAAGGTGATGAAGTTATTGTGCCTTGTAATACGTATATTGCTACTGCTCTTGCAGTTTCGTATGTTGGTGCTAAAGTTGTTTTAGTAGATCCTGATATTAAAACTTTTAATATTGATATAAATAAAGTTGAAGAAGCTATTACTCTAAAAACAAAAGCTATTATTGCAGTTCATTTATATGGCAGGCCAGCAGAAATTGATAAAATAAAACTTATCTGTAAGCAGCATAACTTGAAGCTCATAGAAGATGCTGCTCAAGCTCATGGAGCTATATATAACGGCAGAAGGACTGGAAACTTAGGTGATGCAGCTGGTTTTAGCTTTTATCCTGGAAAAAACCTAGGAGCGCTCGGAGATGCTGGTGCTATTCTCACTAGTGATATTACTTTAGCTAAAAAAGTGGAAGCTATACGAAATTATGGTTCAAAAATCAAATATCATAATGAATATAAGGGCGTGAACTCCAGACTTGATGAAATGCAGGCTGAATTTTTAAGAATTAAACTTAAATATCTTGATAAATGGAATACTGATAGGCAAAAAATAGTCAAGCTTTATCTTGAAAAAATTAACAATAGTAAAATAATTCTTCCTTATATAGACTCTGTTCAAAAGTCCATCTGGCATGTCTTTGCTATAAGAACAGAATTTAGAGATGAGCTGCAAAGTTACTTAAATGCTAATGGAATTAACACTTTAATTCATTACCCAATACCTATTCATCTTCAAAAAGCATATAGAGATTTAGGATATAAACCTGGTGATTTCAAAGTAGCAGAGACTCTCTCAAATACTGTATTAAGCTTGCCACTATGGCGCGGAATGACTATTGAAGAAGTTAATTATATAATAGAGATCTTAAATAAATGGTAAGCACTAAATGCTTATATATTATAATAACAAACATTAAATAAGGACCTAAATATAGGTCCTATTTTTATATAAATTTTTAATTATTTTCTAAATACGATTATCCTTTATCTGTTTTGCCACTTCATTTGCAGCAATCATTCCACTTTGAAGTGCTCCCTGCTGCGAAACATGTTTTTGCGAAATATGCTCTCCTGCAAAAAACAATTTACTTTCCATTTCAGGAACTGTTACATCATAGGAGAAAAGTACTTTATCTCCTGGCTTTGATAATGCTCCTCCAGTCCATATATACTGTACATCTGACCAAATTAATGATTTATAATCAATCAATTTATCATCGAGGTAATTACTAGAAAGACCATGAACTCTTTCTACATATCTCATTACATCATCAAGTAACAATTCTGGATTTTCATTTCCAATTCTTTCTGCTTCCTGTCCCCAGCTATAACCAGCTAATAATACACCTGCTTCTTTATAACTGGTTCCAGGTTTTAATGCCCATCTTCCATATTTATTAGCTATAGGTTTTGCATGATCTGAAGGATAGGAAATTGAAACTAGTGGAAGATCTGTATAAGTGCTTCCTCCTATTATTTGTGTTTGTGCATTTCCAATTTCCCAAAATCGATCCGTAAGATATAGATATATCTTATGCGCTGTTTTATAATTCATTTCACTTATGGCCTGCATCTTTCTATTTGTAAGAAGAGGTTCTATTTCTATCCTCCTTAAACTTGAAAATGGTACGGCACATATTACATAATCAAATTCTTCAGATGTTTCTTTATTATTTATATAATCCATGTATTTAAGAATAACTTTATCTTTTGAAGAGGAATCGTAAATTCCACTAACAGGAAAGCCCATTTTCATTTCTACTTTCCCTAAACGTTCTTTACCAATATCTTTATATACTTCATTATTTTTATCACACAATGCTTCATACAAGGAAAGTGGTAAATTAATCATACCATCTGTAATACGATAGGTATATTGAAAATCTTCTGTATAATATTTTTGAAGCATTTCAATAAAGCCTAAATCAAAGAACTGTCCTTTCCCTTCCAAATATCCAAGCATTGATATAAAATCCTGACTAAGACCTAAACTCTCATATGAGTTTCTGTAATTTATTTTGTCCATTTCCACTATCTTCTCAGAATATTCAGGTTTTACTTGAATCAACTCCCTCTTTGACTCTACTGGAAGAGAAGCAATATATTTTCTGCATATACTTTCCTTAAGTTCTCTCCAATTTTCCTTCATCTCATCTTCCTTTAAATTAAACTTAGCATATATACTATTCTTAACATTTTCTCCAAACATATCATTAACTATACGTTCATTTCTAACATGAAATAAAGCGTTACTATTATAATCCACAAAAGGTGTTGTATTAATTTTAAAAAGATTTATATAATGCCAGGTAGTCTCATGAGATATTGGTACACACATTGGTCCGAGTTCACCAAAATATCTTCTATTTCTATCAAAATAATGAGTATATACTCTCCCTCCTATTCTTCGACTCGCTTCAAATAAAGTAATGTTACAGCCTATTTTTCTAAGTTCAACTGCAGAGGCTAACCCAGCTTCTCCAGCACCAATTACTGCTACTTTTATATTTTTAGCCACACCTATTGGGCAAATATTTGTTATATCCTCAGGAGGGCTCATTAAATTGACTATATCACTAAAATCATCTAATCTATCTTGCATTTTCAGTATATATTTAAGCATAGTATATCTTTCAGACTCGCTAGGATTATCTATTTGATAAGGGACATCTGATTTACTATTAGAATTCATAACTTTCACATCCTAATTTTTTATTACATATATAATTATATATGTACTCAGAACTCTTCTTAGGTTATCTGCCTTTATATATTTTCATGATTACAGTAAGAAGTTTTTCTATATCATATAATGTATTAAAATATCCCGGACTTACTCTCACCGTTCCAGCATATTCTGTCCCAATCACCTCGTGTACTAGTGGTGCACAATGATATCCTGTCCTCACTGCTATTTCTTCATTGTCTAATTTTTCTCCAACAATGGAAGCATCTACTCCTTCTACATTAAATGAAATAACAGGTCCTCTATTTTTTCCATGGCATTCTCCATATAATTTTATATAAGGAAGCTTTTTTATTTCTTTCAATAAATACAATGTTAATTCACTTTCATGTTTCTGTATGCTCTCTATTCCAATTCGATTAATAAATTTAATACCTTCTCCAAGACCAGCAATACCTGGTGTATTTAAAGTTCCACTTTCAAACTTATCGGGCATGAAACTGGGTTGAATCATAAAATGTGAATTACTTCCTGTTCCCCCTTCCTTGAAATTCTTTAGTTTTATACCTTCTCGTACGAATAACCCTCCTGTCCCCTGGGGTCCAAGTAACCCTTTATGTCCTGAGAAAGCCAACAAATCAATATTATCCTTCTCAACATCAATTGGTATAATTCCAACACTTTGAGATGCATCTACCATAAATATAACTCCATTTTTTTTCGAAAGCTTTCCTATATTTCTAATGTCTTGAATACTTCCAAGCACATTAGATACATGACTTACAATTATCATTTTGGTGTTTTTTTTAATCTCATCGTTAATATCATCAATATTAATATATCCTGCTTTATCAACTCCAACTAAACTTACTTCAACTCCCTTCTTACTTAGCGAATGTAATGGTCTTAAAACAGAATTGTGTTCAATGACTGTACTTATAACATGATCTCCTCTTTTTAGGATTCCTTTTATTCCTATATTCAATGCTTCTGTTGCATTACTTGTAAAAATCAAATTAAAAGGACTAGGAATATTAAATAAATTACATACTTCTTCTCTTGTTTCCATAATCTTTGCGGCTGCTTTTACAGCTATTTTATAAGCGCTTCGCCCTGGATTTGCAGCATAATTTTTCATACAATTTAGTGTTTCTTCATAAACTTCTGCCGGTTTGGGAAATGATGTAGCTGAATTATCTAAATAAATCATTTGAAACTCCTTATGAAATTTATGCGTCATGCTAATTAAATAGTAAAAAACTCTAACAAACTTCATAAGTCCTAATTATAATTAAACAAAATAAAAATTAATAATAAGGACAATGATTGAAATGCTAGAGTTCACTTATTATACTATTGATAATTTTAATAATACAAAGAACTTTCGCAGTTTTCATTGTATTAAATACTAATGTGTATCAATGTAATAACATATACTACATATTAAAAAGACATCAAACTGTTGTGTAAAAATATTTTTTTAACTAACAAAACGCATAAATAAATGTTTATATTTGTGCACTTTTAGTAAATTTAAAACTTTATGTCCTAATCATTATCTGAGTACTCTGTTTCAATATAATTGTCGTCAGAATCTAAGAATAGTGGTTCTAGATTTTGATCTGGATAGAACTTAGGAATTGGAGCTCTTTCAAATCTTTCACATGGATCTTCTTCCGGCTCTTCACCACATGGTTCTTTTGGAACTGGACAATAGTCATAAGCTGGAATTAAGAGCTGTACTATAAGTTCACATTTTACAACAATATAATACCCCAAAGTAATATCTAAAACACTATTGCATTCTTCATCCTCTAGTATTTCACCAGCCAAGGCATCCGCAACCATTTCAAGCTTGATTATATTGGAGTCTAAATCCTGAGCTTCATGAACAGGTGTGAAACTAGCTGAGATCTGAGCTATAGAATCAGGACAATAAAACTTTCCTATTACATCTGTTCTATTTATCTCAAATAACTCACTTTTATTTGCACCAGTGCAATCAATATAATCTGCGTAGAATGAGATCATGTACGAAAGTACTATTCTTTTAAAACCTGGTTTTCCGCATATTGGCGTTTCATCTACAGATATCAACTGTACGTTAAAATCTCTGCTCCCTATATATCTCTTAGGTTTTTCCAATGGATTGCTTCGTAGTTCACAATCTGTTGTACAGGTGTCAGGACCTTCACAATATACAAGACATCGTTTTATTAGGCATTGATCGAAAATTTTAGGTATTTCAACGCAAACTAATTCAGAAGGATCCGGTAAACGCCCTTGTTTATTTACAAGGCCTGGACGTGGTGTAAATTTTTTAAAATTTATGGACATAAATTCTCCTCCTTAAAAAAGACTATAACAAACGTAATTTTCTTTAATATTCATACTACATCCTATGTAAAAATTTTGAAATTGTGACTTGAAAAAATTATATAAAATATTTTTTTATTTGACTATTTTTAATCTATATTCTATAATTCACTTCTCAATTTATATTTTAGAATTATGCATAAATATATTCTTATGCAAATATACATAATCAATAAATATAATATAAGGAGATAAGATTAATGGAAAATTTCACAGAGGTTAAGTGTAGTGCTACAACCTACTTATGCAATATTAAGCCAAATATTAATTTTAGTAATGAAGGAATTTTGCTTGTTGGATCTATAAATAATAAAGCTCAAAATTATAATGTATTTAAATCATTAATGCAATTTTATATACCAGCTTCAGACATTGATTCTTCTAAAAGAATATATTTATATTTATTTCTTGAAAACCTACATTATGCGCATAATAATTTTACTATTAATATTTCTCTTCAGAGCAATGATACAGACCTTAATGTTTCAACTATTAATTGGCTTACATGTCCTCAGAGAAATGCTCTCACTCAAATGAATATAAATATTCCAACTCAATCTACTAAAAAGTATATAAAAATTGATATTTCTAATATTATAAAGTCTTTAAATTCTTATACTAATATTTACAATATAATAATAGAACCATTAAATTTAAAATCATCTTACATGATTCAATTTGATTCTAATAACTCTGAAAATCCACCTTATTTAGTTGTTATAAAAGATATCTTTAATAATGAAGTTTCTCCTAAT
This sequence comes from Bacillota bacterium, assembly GCA_023435985.1. Taxonomy (GTDB): domain Bacteria; phylum Bacillota; class Clostridia; order Clostridiales; family Clostridiaceae; genus Clostridium. Next base: position 6,495 of record JAEZKY010000355.1, read on the forward strand.
AATTCTGAAATTGATAATGCCGATGCTGATAATAGTATTGATACCAATAATGATAATGATAGCGATAGTGTTAATGACAACACTGAAATAAATGAAGAATTAGAAAAGGAAGATATTGCTCCTGATGATAAATTTAATATAAAGGATTTTTCCAATGAAATAATTAGTGAATTAAATACTCAAAATTCTAAATTTGATGAATTAGAACATAAGTTATTAAATTTAATTGATTCTTTTGGCACTGTTGTTGACAATGTAAAGAATAATTCAGCAGCTCTAGATAATGATATTGCTCCTACCATTAATAAAGTTGCCGAAAATTTTTCTAATTTAAATAACAGTACAGACATATTAAAAAATTATATAGAAGATCATAAAAATTCATATGCAGATTTTTTAGGCAACTTAAATTCTAACTTAAATGAACTTATAAAAACTGAAATCGAAAATCTAAAGAGTTCTGTAAATAATGATCTTCTTGAACTAAAAAGCTCAAATACTCAAAATATATCTGATTTAAACGGTCTTGTACAAAATTCAAGTTCAAACATAAATGAAAATATAAACTTATTAAAATCCCCTATTGAAAAACTATTAGATCAAACAAACTCAACTATGGAAAACATATTAAATAATCTAATAAAAACTGAAATTGATGCACTAAAAAATTCTGTTGAAAAATTAAATTCCAAAACAAATACAACTTCTGATTCAGCTGAACTGCTAAAAAACGAAATTGATATATTAAAGAATTCTGTGAATGACGACATCTCATTATTACATTCTTATGTTGCCAGCAGTGTATCTAGTTTAAATGATTCAATAAAAGGTGTAAACGAAACTTTATCTTTTGTTTCTGCCCAATTATCAAAATTATTAGAAACAAAAGATGCTATAAGTCACGAATCTATTTAAAAAATATAAGGTCATGGATTTACTAATGCTACAAAACCATGACCTTAATTTATGTTATATTTAACTTTTATTTTATGTTATTTAACAAATTAGCCATTTCTATAGCTGAAACTGCACATTCATAACCTTTGTTTCCTGCTTTAGTTCCTGCTCTTTCAATTGCTTGTTCTATAGTGTTTGTTGTAAGTACTCCAAATATTACTGGCTTTTCACTTTCAAGGGAAACATGTGCAATTCCTTTTGATACTTCTGAGCAAACATAATCGTAATGTGATGTAGCTCCTTTTATTACTGCACCTAAACAGATCACTGCATCATATTTAGGGTTCTTTGCCATTTTCTTTGCTACAAGCGGAATTTCAAAAGCCCCTGGAACCCATGCAATATCAATATCTTCTTCATTTGCTCCATGTCTTTTTAAACCATCTAATGCACCTTCTAAAAGTTTTCCTCCAATAAATTCATTAAATCTCCCTACAACTATTCCAAACTTCAATCCTTGTGAAACTAAATTTCCTTCAAATGTATTCATTATTTTCTTCCTCCATTATTTAAAATTATTTTTTATATTGAACTTTTATAAATCTAATAAATGATTCATCTTTTCCTTTTTAATTTTTAGGTAAAATTCATCATTTTTATTTGATTGCATTTGTATTGGAACCCTTTCAACTACTTTAATGTTGTTTTTTTCAAGTCCCTCTATTTTGTCTGGATTATTTGTAATCAGCCTAACACTGCTTATTCCCAGTATTTTAAGCATATCTGCACTTATTTTATAATCTCTCATATCATCTTTAAATCCTAAAGCCAAATTTGCTTCCACCGTATCTAGCCCTGTATCTTGAAGTGCATATGCCTTTAATTTATTTAAGAGCCCTATTCCTCTCCCTTCCTGTCTCATATATAAAAGTATACCTTGCTCTTCTTTAGCTATCATCTCCATTGCTGCTTCATACTGCTCCCCACAATCACATTTTCTAGATCCCAAAGCATCTCCTGTTAAACATTCAGAATGAACTCGCACCAATATGGGCTCCTCAACTTTGATATCTCCTTTAACTAATGCCAAGTGGCACTTTGAAGAATTTTTCTCACTAAAAGCTACTACTTTAAAATCTCCATATTTAGTTGGTAACTTAGCTTCGACTTCTTTAGTTACACTTAAATGTTCCTGTGTTCTATATTTAACTAAGTCTTCTATTGTAATGATTTTTAAATTATGTTCCTTTGCAAATTTTATTAAGTCATCACGCCTAGCCATAGTTCCATCATCATTTATTATTTCACATATAGCTGCTGCACCTTTAAATCCTGCAAGCTTCGCTAAGTCAACCGAAGCCTCTGTATGTCCTCTTCTCTCTAAAACCCCACCATTCTTAGCAACTAAAGGAAATACATGACCAGGTCTTCTAAAATCATCTTTTTCTTTTGCAGTTACAAGTTCATTTATTGTATGAGCTCTCTCAAATGCTGATATTCCTGTTGTAGTATCCTTATGATCTATCGATACTGTAAATGCAGTTTCATGATTATCTGTATTTCTTTCTACCATTGGATTTAATCCTAATCTCACCGCTATTTCTTCTTCTACTGGTGCGCAGACTAAACCTTTTGCATATTTAATCATAAAATTAATATTTTCGCCAGTAGCCATTTCTGCTGGAATTACTAAATCACCTTCATTTTCTCTTCCTTCGTCATCAACAATTATTACTAATTTTCCTTCTTTAATATCTTTTAATCCTTCTTCTATGCTATTAAACTTCATATTTACATCTCCTGACTTTAATTTATATACATATAGTTTTTAATTGCAGTCGTCTCTTTCTCAGCAATTAACTGCCTACATGACATCTTAAATGGTATAAATTTAAAATTATTAGCTATCTAAAAGCCACTATTTTTTAAAAGTTCCATGGTAATATGTTCCTTATTATCTTCCTGCTCTGCATTTTTGCCACCAAATAATTTTTCTATATATTTTCCTACTAGATCGCATTCTAAATTTACTATTGAGTTTACTTTCTTTTCTGGAAGAATAGTATTGTCTAAAGTATGTGGTATAACTGAAACTTTAAACACTTCATCATCAACATAAGCAACAGTTAAGCTTATACCATCAATTCCTATTGACCCTTTATATATGATGTATTTTAAAACATCTTTAGGTGCGGAAATAGTAAACCATGTTCCATCCTTTTCTTCATTTATTGCAGCTATTCTGCCAATTCCATCTATATGTCCACTTACAATATGACCTCCAAGCCTGTCACTTAACCTTAAAGCTCTTTCAAGATTCAATCTATCACCAACTTTAAGGTTCCCTAAATTGCTTTTAGATAAAGTTTCTCCCATTACTTCCGCTTTAAATGAATGAGAACTCATCTCTTTAACTGTTAAACAAACCCCATTTGTTGCTATGCTATCTCCTATTCTTGTTTCCTCTAAAACACTTTTGCATTTAATTTCTATCAGCCCAAAACCATTACCCAAATTAAATTCCTGTAATATTCCAACTTCTTCAATAATTCCAGTAAACATTCTTTCCTCCTTAATTCGGTATACTCCAGAACAATAAGTGAACATATTTTGCTTTGTTTTATATACCTTATTTCTTTTCTATATATCCTTCTATAACCAAATCTTCACCAATATTTCTATAACTAGTGTTTATTAATTTAACTGCTTCATTTAATTTTGAAAATCCCTGTCCCGCTATACTGCTTTTACTTTTTTCTCCTCCTAATATTTTAGGAGCTATATAAAATATAACTTTATCAACAATGTTTTCTTTAAGCGCTGAAAAATTTAATGTTCCTCCACCTTCAATAAGTATGGAATCTATGCCTTCCTGTCCAAGCTTTTTTAGAAGTTCCTTCAAATCTACTCTATTATCCTTACTTGGTACCTCTATAACTTTGACTCCTAAAGCTCTAAGCAGCTGCTTTTTATTTCCATCAGAATTTATGGATGTTGCAACAATAGTATTCTTATCTTCATTTTTAACTACTTTAGAGTCTAAAGGAATTCTAAGATTAGTGTCTACAATAATTCTTATCAACTTTTTCTCGCTGTTAATTCTACATGTAAGCTCTGGATCATCTGCTATAACTGTATTTACTCCAACCATAATTGAACTTACTCTATTTCTTATATTTTGTGAATCCTCTCTTGATTCCTTGGAGGTAATCCATTTAGATTCCCCACTATAAGTTGCTATCTTTCCATCAAGAGACATTCCACTTTTTAAAATAACAAAAGGTATCTTAGTTGTAATATATTTTATAAAAATCTCATTCATCTTTTTGCATTCTTCTTCTTTAACTCCAACTATTACCTCAATACCATGCTGTTTTAATTTTTCTATGCTTTTTCCAGCAACTAATTCATTTGGATCTAACATTCCAATTACAACTTTTTTAAATTTCTTTTCAATCAATAACTCTACACACGGAGGTGTTTTTCCATAGTGAGCACACGGTTCTAGTGTTACATAAATAGTGCTTCCTTCTACATCTTCTGTTGCGTTTTTTACTGCATTCCTTTCTGCATGAGCCTCTCCATAACATTCGTGATATCCTTCTCCAATTACCTTGTTATTCTTAACTATAATTGCTCCCACTAATGGATTAGGATTCACTCTGCCAATTCCCATTCTTGCCAATTCCAAAGCTATTTCCATATACTTCTCATCCAAAAAATCATCATCTCCCACAAAAATAAAATGTCTATATATAATCTTGTAATAATTTGAGATTTTTATACGCGCAAAAAAACCCTGAATTTTAAAATCTTCAGAGCTTAGTTATAGTTTTTATAAATAATATTATTTATAATTAAAATTCTGACATATAGATCCTTTAACATTTCATATTACTAATTTTTTGTATTATTTAAAATAAAAAACCCTGAATTTTACAATTCAGGGTAGACGTACAAAAAGCAATAATATTTAAGTTCTAATTATAACTAATATTAATCACTATCTTCTTTCATCCAGACTTTACTGTCGGCTTCGGAATTTAACCGAATCTGCTAATTATAGCTCGCGGGCTGTACCGCCGATAGGGAATTTCACCCAACCCCGAAGATCTTATATTAAATTTTATATACACATAGTATCACATCATTAAAATAATGTAAAGCACTAATTAAAATTTATCATGTCAAATTCTTTTTTCTTTTCCTTAAGCCATTTAGTCATTTCTGAATCATTCCAAACTTCTAATCCTGATTTGGCATATTTCATAGCTTCAATTTCACTGCCTATTTTAATTAAATTTGGTAGCGAATTTGGAATATTTTTCTGCTTTAAAAGATATGGTATAACATATGGATTCCTTCTATATGCTCTTCTTAACACATGTTCTGCTTCATTAATTTTGTTTGTCTTATATAATAAAGCTACTTTACTATATTGTATAGCTGCTAGATTATCTTTTTCATATTTATTTAATAAATTTTCTAGCTCAGAATACCTCTTTTCAATTAAAAGCCAATTAACAACTATAGCTCTAACCATTAAATTATCCTGTTTATTATATTTTAAAATCTCAAGAGCATTCTCTATTGCTGCTTCCTTTTCTCCGCTTCTCCACAAATGCATTGCTAGATTATACTTAGCTCCAAAAAGAGGTTCAGCTATTTTTAACTTAAATAATTCTGGCTCAGCATTTTCTAAATTATCTATTCTTAATGAATTTTGTGCTGCCTCAACTGCCCTTTCCAAAAGAGCTTTCTTTTGAGCCGCACTTAAGCTAGTATCTTTTGACAAAATAATATATGCATCAGCACAATCTTTCCATACTGCCAACGCTTCCTTTGCATACTTTGCTTTACTATTATAATTCTTTTGTTTCCAAGCATGATCTATGATTGCTTGCGCTTCAAGTAAATTTCTATGTACTGCAAATTTAAAAGGTTCTTTCTTATCTATTTCATCCTTTTTATCTGCCTTTATTAAATCGTTTCCTGTTACTGCTGCTTCATCTTTAATCTTTGACACCTTATCCTTCAAAATGTCTGTATTCTTATTTTTACCTATTATCCATTGTTCATTTTCTTTTGATAAGTCTAATAGATTTTTTACTTCTTTTGATTTACCAGAGCCTGTACTACTGCTAACCCCAAATGCCTTATATAAATCAGCAGCTTTAATATATGGTTCTTCCTTTGAATCAAATAAATTATTTACGGTTCCTATAGCATGCACTATTCCTGCCGCCCATGAAATACTTTTTCCTTTTTTTAAATCTTCTTCACAATTTAAAAATAATGTTTCAGCAGCCAGAACACAAATATTTTTGTATTCTTCATTAAGAAATTCACTTGAAAAACTTTTTATTTTCTCAATTACTTCTTCATACTTGCTAGCTATTTCGTTAGATAATTTTTGCATTTCTTCTTATAGCTCCTTTATAAAAAATCTTTAACAAATTTGATTTTATCTTACACATATATACTTTGCAAGCATATTCGTCAAATTTGTATTTTTGATTTTAAATTAATTATATTAACCCTTAATTTTTCACTAATGTTATTATTATATCACATTTATGATAATTATATCTACTCATTAATTTTTCTGAACTTTTTTGTTTATATTTATACTTTTTAAACACAATCCAAAATGATAGGGCAACAAGCATACATATTTTTCATTATAGCAGAAGCTCAATTTGTTTGCACTTTAATACACCTTATTTATATTTTTTGCACTATTTATATTTTTATTCATACATATATGAATATAATAATTTTAAGCTTGGAAAACATATATGCTATCTCAAATTTTATATAATTTTTGTCTATTGCTTTCGACTCCATATAAAGATCTTAATTTAATTCATAGTAATTTTAGTTATTTAGATAATTATATACTGGAAAAAATTTATTTAGAAAAATTATTCGACTTCAAATGGAGAAAAAAAATGAATTCTATATTTAAAAATTTTGATTTTGATTATAGCTATAATATATTAGATAAGAATAATCACTTTATTAAATTATTACTTGATTTAAAAATTTCATTCATTATTAAGAATTCTATTCAAGACATACCATCTGCCTGCATCAAGAATTATATTATTATCTTAGAATATTTACACAATAAATTTCAGTTACGATTATTTCTAGAAAATGAGGAGAATCCTCTTTTATATGATTATGTTTTAAATGATGATTTTTCTCATATATATAATCTTATTTCCTCTGAAAAGCAGAAATCATATGAATATGTATTTCCTTCAATTGATCTATTATACGAAACGCTTCAAGCTTCTATTGCATCTTCCAAAACTAATCACAATAAGCGAAAAAGTTTAGGCTTTAATATTGATGAAGCTTGTACTTATGCAGAAACTTATGCCTTAAACCCAAATCCTAATTATAAATCCTTTGAAGGAATTGGTGGAGATTGTACAAATTTCATTTCCCAAATCCTCTATGCTGGTGGATTTAAAAAAAACCCAACCTGGAAACCTTACACTAATGCCTGGATTAGGGTTGAAGAGATATATTCATATCTAACCTCACATAAACTAGGAGATAAACTTCCTGACGATACCTATTTAGATAGAGGTTGTTTGATTCAATTTTATATTCCTGCTATCGGTAAATTTTTTCATAATGGTTTTGTAACTTACAAACTTGAAAATAATGATTGCCTTTATTGCTGCCATAGCTATAATAAACTAAATTATCCCCTTAGCGAAATCTATCCAAATAGATATCCAACACTTCGAGCCTTAAAATTTGATTAAATTTTTTTCAAAAAAAGAGGCAATTTTATTGCCTCTTTAATTTTATACAGTTATTTCACTCTTAATTTTTAATGCTTCTTCATTATTTTTTATAATTGGATCTATATATTCATCTATGAATTCTACAACTTGACTTGGTGCTCTTCCTACGAATTTAGCTGGATCAATAACCCCTAATATCTCTTCTTTTGTAAGGCCAAAAGATTTATCATTTATAATTCTTTCTATTAAGTCATTATCTAAGCCTTCACCTTTTACTCTTTGAGCTGCCGCCATTGAGTGAACCCTTATTTGTTCATGTAATTCTTGTCTGTCTTTACCTCTCTTTACAGCTTCCATCATTATATTTTCAGTAGCCATAAATGGTAACTCTCTAAGTACATGTGCTGCTATTACTTTGTCATATACAACCATATTTTCAGCTATATTTATGTATAAATTTAATACTCCGTCTAATGCTAAGAAGCCTTCCGCTACAGATAATCTCTTATTAGCTGAATCATCTAAAGTTCTTTCGAACCATTGAGTTCCTGCAGTGATTGCTGGGTTTAATGCATCTACTATTACGAATCTCGCCAATGCACTTATTCTTTCACTTCTCATAGGATTTCTCTTATATGCCATAGCTGATGATCCTATTTGATTCTTTTCAAATGGCTCTTCCATTTCCTTCATATTTTGGAGCAATCTTAAGTCATTACTAAATTTATAAGCACTCTGTGCAACTTCTGATAAAGTATTTAAAACTATTGAATCAAGTTTTCTTGGATAAGTTTGTCCTGTTACACCAAAACTTTTTTCAAATCCCATTTTTTCTGCTACAATTTTATCTAATGCTTTAACTTTACTTTCATCTCCATCAAATAGTTCCATAAAGCTAGCTTGAGTACCAGTAGTTCCTTTAACTCCTCTAAGTTTTAATGTTGATAAAAGGAAATCTATATTTTCTACATCCATCACTAAATCCTGCATCCATAATGTTGCCCTTTTACCTACAGTTGTTAATTGAGCTGGCTGAAAATGTGTAAAACCTAATGTTGGCATATCCTTATATTGAATAGCAAACTTTTTCAAATGATTTAAAACTGTAACTATTTTATTTTTAATTAAATTTAAAGCATCTCTCATTATTATAACATCTGTATTATCTCCAACATAACATGATGTAGCGCCTAAATGAATAATCCCCTTAGCACTTGGGCATTGGAGACCATATGCATATACATGGCTCATAACATCATGTCTGACTTCTTTCTCTCTTTGAGCTGCTTCTTCATAATTAATATCATTTATATGTTCTTTTAGTTCCTCTATTTGCTCTTCAGTTATATTTAAACCAAGTTCTCTTTCACCTTCCGCAAGAGCTACCCATAGTTTTCTCCAAGTAGTAAATTTCATATCATCAGAGAATATAAAACTCATTTCTTTAGATGCATATCTTGAATTTAAAGGTGTACTATATAAATTCCTCATTAAAAAACCTCCACACGAATATATTTTATTCTTTCTCATTCAACATTCGTATTATATCATATTTTTTTTATTTTTGCCTATTGAATTTTTCAATTTTAATATAATTTTGAATTTAGGTATTATCAAAAAAATAACAAGTCAATCCGTCTGAATATTCAGATTTGTTACTTTCTTTCATATGAATTAATTATTTATAAATTTTAATTTTACTTTTTGTTATTATTGTCTCTAATATTCATATAAATATAATAAATAAGATATGGTGCATTTAAAAAATAAAAGATTGGAGTGACAAATCATGTATAAATTGAATATTGTAGATAAACTTTCCTTAATGCTAATTTTTATAGGTGCTATTAATTGGGGAACAATAGGATTATTTAAATTAAATTTATTAAACATAATTCTCTTTAACAACTCAAAGCTTGAAAGAATTATGTATATTATAATTTTTCTAGGAGCTTTAGATTTGATTTCATTATTATTTAGGTGCAACTTATTTGCTGACGATAAATAAAACTACCATCTTTATTAAATTAAAACCTATACTAAAGAAAAAAGGTTCCATATTATAAATATGGAACCCTATTTTGCATATTAGTCTTCTAAAGTTTCAACTAACTTAACAATTTCTTCAACTGCTAAAGCTTCATCATCACCAGAAGCTACAACTTTGATTACAGCATCTTTAGTTACTGCTAAAGATAAAACTCCAATCAAGCTCTTTACATTTGCTTTCTTACCGTTATACTCTATGCTAACGTCTGATTTAAATGATGATGCTTTCTTAACTAATAAAGTCGCTGGTCTAGCATGAAGACCAGAAGAATTTTTTACTGAAACCTCTTTTGCTATCATTAACATACACCTCTTTACAAAAAAATTAATAAATATAGCATTTAACTATTATAGTATAAACGTTTTTATAGATAATTTCAACTTAAAAATCATTCTCCATTTCATCAATTTTAAATAAATTAGTTATCTAGGTTGTACTATTAATTTTATGGCTGTCCTCTCTTCTCCATCTATTTGTATATCTGTGAAGGCAGGTACACATACAATATCTTTTCCGCTTGGTGCTACAAATCCTCTTGCTATTGCTATTGCTTTGACTGCTTGATTTATTGCGCCCGCTCCGACTGCTTGAATTTCCGCGATATTCTTTTCTTTTATTATTGCTGCTAATGCACCTGCTACAGAATTAGGATTTGATTTTGTTGATACTTTTAATACTTCCATTTTTGTTCTTCCTCCTAAAATTTAATATACAAATCGTTTACATTTAAATATATTCTATATCTTTCTTTAAATTCCTTTATATAATTGTAAAATTTTAAAAATTATTTTTAACTATACCCAAAGCATTATAACCATGCTACTTTTCCTATAAAAATAAAATGAAGTATATTTTCTAAACAAAATATACTTCATTCTTTTACTTAGCAAAATCTACTGCTCTAGTTTCTCTTATAACATTGATTTTAATTTGTCCTGGATATTCAAGTTCTTCCTCGACACTCTTAACTAAACTACGTGCCAATTCAACTGTTCCAGCATCATCTACTTTATCTGGTTTAACCATAATTCTAATCTCTCTACCAGCTTGAATGGCATATGACTTTTCTACACCTTCATGTGAATTTGCAATTTCCTCTAACTTTTCCAATCTCTTAATGTATGCTTCTAATGTCTCTCTTCTAGCTCCTGGCCTAGCTGCCGATACTGCATCTGCCGCTTGAACCAATACAGCCTCTAAAGATTGCATTTCTACATCTGAATGATGCGCTGCTATTGCATTTATTACTAATGGTGATTCATGATATTTTTTAGCTAGATCTCCACCAATTAAAGCATGAGGCCCTTCTTGCTCTTGATCAACAGCCTTTCCAATATCATGTAGCAATCCTGCCCTTTTAGCCAAAGTAACATCTAAACCTAGCTCTGAAGCCATTAAGCCAGCCAAATATGAAACTTCTATGGAATGTTTTAAAACATTTTGACCATAACTAGTTCTATACTTTAATCTACCAAGAAGTCGTATTATTTCTGGATGTAGTCCATGTACACTAGTTTCAAGAGCTGCTTGCTCTCCTTCTTCTTTTATACTACTTTCCACATCTTTATTTGCTCTTTCAACCATCTCTTCGATTCTCGCTGGATGTATTCTGCCATCCACTATTAACTTTTCTAGTGCCATTCTTGCAACTTCCCTTCTTATTGGGTCGAAGCTAGAAAGAATGACTGCTTCTGGAGTATCATCTATAATTAAATCCACTCCTGTTAATGTTTCTAAGGTTCTAATGTTTCTTCCTTCTCTACCTATTATTCTACCTTTCATCTCATCATTCGGTAGTGCAACAACGTGTACAGTTGATTCAGACACATGGTCAGCAGCACATCTTTGGATCGCAGTTGTAATTATTTCTCTTGCTCTCTTGTCTGCTTCTTCCTTTGCCTTACTCTCAATATCTTTTATCATTAAAGCAGCATCATGACTTATTTCTTTTCTTATTTCATTTAAAAGAATTTCACGTGCTTCTTCACTAGAAAGAGCTGATATTCTTTCAAGCTCCGCTCTTCTTTCCTCATAAAGCTTCTGTACCTTTGCTTCTACTTGATCTACCTCAAGCATTCTTTCATTGATTGTTTCATCCTTTTTCTCAAGAAGCTCACTCTTTTTATCAAGTGCTTCCTCTCTTTGAATTATTCTTCTTTCAAGCCTTTGAATTTCATTTCTTCTGTCACGAGATTCCTTATCAAAATCACTTCTTAATTTATGAAGTTCTTCCTTTGCCTCAAGGACTGTTTCTTTCTTTTTAGCTTCTGCATCCCTTTTAGCCCTGTTTAGAACTTCTTCTGCTTCTTTTTCAAGCGATTCTATTTTAGTCTTTGATATATTTTGAATCGTTTTATAAACCACTATTCCTAATATTAGTAAGACTACTACATCTACTAATATAATTACTGCTAGTTGCACATAAACACCTCCTAATTTATTATTTTCTCATTATATTACTAACAAGAAAGTATAGTAAGGTGTCATATTCTTCTCACTGCATTTGGAATATGATAAACCAGTATTCCTTTTTATTCTATATTAAAAACAAAATTATGTCAAGTTTACTCATATAATGGCTATCCCTTGTACCGTATTGTTTTATCCATATTAAAGCATTGTAAATATAGCTACATAATATGTGTGATCATACATGCAGCTATACTTATAATTTAAACTATTAATATATTATGAAGCAAAATTATATTTATTCATATCTTCATTAAAATTATTTTTATTCTTCTACTTCTTTATTACTACTTTCACTTACTTTATCCTTAACATTATCGATTTTTTCCTCAGAAATGTTTATTTTAATCAACTCTGCAGCCGGAAGATTATATTTTTCTCTGATTTGATTTTCTATATCTAACGCTATTTCTGGATTTTCTTTTAAATACAATTTAGCATTTTCTCTTCCTTGACCTAATCTTATATCATTATAAGAAAACCAAGCGCCGCTTTTTTGAACTATTTCTTCCTTTACTCCAACATCTACTATATTTCCATATCTTGAAATACCTTCATTGTACATAATATCAAACTCTGCTTGTTTAAATGGTGGTGCTACTTTATTTTTAGTTACCTTTATTCTTGTTCTGTTACCGATTATCGCATCCCCTTGTTTTATTGAATCTATTCTTCTAATATCAAGTCGCACTGATGCATAGAATTTTAATGCTCTTCCTCCAGTTGTTGTTTCTGGAGACCCAAACATTACTCCTACTTTTTCTCTTAACTGATTAATAAATATAGCAACACAATTAGTCTTATTTATTGTTCCCGCAAGTTTTCTTAAAGCTTGTGACATAAGTCTTGCTTGAAGCCCAATATGGGAATCTCCCATTTCTCCTTCAATTTCAGCTTTTGGTACTAAAGCAGCAACAGAATCTACTACTAAAACGTCAATTGCTCCAGAACGAACTAGAGCTTCTGCAATTTCAAGTCCCTGCTCTCCTGTATCCGGTTGTGAGATTATTAAACTATCAACATCCACACCAAGTTTTTGAGCATAGCTAGGATCTAGCGCATGTTCAGCATCTATATATCCCACAGCCCCACCTTTTTTTTGTGATTCTGCTGCTATACTAAGTGCAATTGTAGTTTTTCCAGAACTTTCTGGTCCATAAATTTCAATAATTCTTCCTTTTGGTACTCCACCAATTCCAAGAGCTATATCTAAATCTAGACATCCAGTTGATATAGCATCCATATTAGAAATATTATGATCACCTAATTTCATTACTGAACCTTTACCAAATTGTTTTTCTATATGACTCATAGCACTTTCAATTGCTTTTAATTTTTCCGCATTTATATTTCCCATAATACTAATAACTCCCTTCTATCGAACTTATGTTCTATATTTATTATAAATTACTTCTAAACTATAGTCAATAATTAATTCCCGGTACATAAAAAGAAAATAATAGCTCAAAATTGCCAAACTTATCTATCATTTTTTAATATACCTTATGAAAAGTCCCTTCTTTACTAAAATAAAGAAGGAACCATTTAATTTATATCCACTTTTATATATTCTTAAACATCAATCAAAAATAAATTTTTTATTTATCAATTGAAACTGCTTCTTTATTTTTCTTAAAGTAATCATAACCAGAAAGCAGTGTTACAATGACTGCAAGCATAAGTGCTACTGTTGGCACTACTGCAAAAAATTCTTTTAAGTAATGATTATCTATTGTAAAAATCTTCAATAATTTTGCATCATGTATGTTTATCTTTAATAATAATAAAATTATGGCTATTATTTGAATAACTGTTTTGATTTTTCCCCACCAGCTCGCTGCTATAACTCTTCCTTGTGCTGCTGCTATTGATCTTAAGCCTGAAACTGCAAATTCACGGGCGATTATAACAACTGCAGCCCATGATGGTACCACATGTACTTCAACCAAAGAGATTAAAGCCGCTGTAACTAATAATTTATCTGCTAAAGGATCCATGAATTTTCCAAAATTCGTTATTTGATTCCTACTTCTAGCAATATACCCATCAAGCTTATCAGTTAATGAAGCTAAAATAAATATAAACGTAGCTATAAAACTACCATAAGGTATATCTTTAACCGCTATAAATATTAAAAATATAGGAACCAAAACTATTCTAATTAAGGTTAACTTATTTGCAAGATTCATCCACAACAACTCCCACTAAATCATAATCCATATTTTCAACTATCTTTACTTTTATAAACTCACCATTATCTATCTTTTTTGACGATTCAAATAACAAATTTGCATCTATATCAGGAGCCATCTCATAGTTTCTCCCACGGTAATACTTTCCATCATATCTCTCAACAAGAATATCATATAACTTTCCAATTTTCAATTTATTTATTTCTCCTGAAATACCTTTTTGTATTAACATTAATTCTTCTTCTCTTTTTTTCTTAACAGCTTCACTTATCTGCCCTTCCATTTTGGCAGCCGGCGTATCTTCCTCTTGCGAATAAGTGAATACTCCTACTTTATCAAGTTTGTACTCTTTCAAGAATTCGATGATTTCATTAAAATCATCCTCATTTTCATTTGGAAAACCTACTATAAAAGTTGTTCTTAAAACAATTTCTGGAACTTTTTTTCTAAGCTTTTGTATCTTATCTATTATGTCTTGCTTACTCGTTTTTCTTCCCATAAGCTTTAAAATTTTATCACTTATATGTTGTATCGGTAAATCTAAATACTTTACAACCTTATTATTATTCGCAATTTCCTCTATAAGCTCATCGTATATTTCTTCTGGATAGCAATATAACACTCTAATCCACTTAATTCCTTTAATTTTAGCTAATTCTTGAAGTAATAAATGAAGACTTTTCTTTCCATATATATCACTGCCATATAAAGTCGTGTCTTGAGCTATGAGTATTATTTCCTTTACTCCATTTTCACTCAAATCTTTCGCTTCATTTATAATGTTTTCCATTTTCCTACTTCTAAATTTTCCCCTTATTTTAGGAATTATACAATATGTGCAAAAATTATTACATCCTTCTGCAATTCTGATATATGCACTTTCTTTTTGAGTTGTAAGTACTCTCTTTCCTTCGTTGATATTGTTATCAGAATAATTTAATAATTCCGCTGCTCTCTTATTTCCTTCAATGAAATCTGTTATAATTTCATTTATTTTGCTATAATCATTAACCCCTAGCATAATGTCTATTTCAGGTATTAACTTTTCTAATTCTTCTCCATATCTTTGTGTAAGGCAACCTGTTGCTATAAGTAATTTACATTTATAATTTATTTTATAGTCTGCCATTTCTAAAATTGTATCTATTGATTCTTGTTTTGCGCTTTCTATAAATCCACATGTGTTTACAATAATTATATCTGCCTTCTTAGGATCATTTGTTATTTCATACTCATCACTCATTTTACCTAGTATTATTTCTGAATCAACTCTATTTTTATCACACCCTAAGCTCACCATGCCGACTTTGTACTTGCTTAACGTATAGTCATTTAAATTTTCTTCTTTGTTTATTATTTCTATTTTGCTTTCAATCAAGTTTTTGCATCCTCCTGTTTTTTAATAGCTTTAATTATAGCAAATAAAAACTACATATTACAAGTTGTTATTATTAATGTTACATGAAAAATCGGTATATTGCTCCTTATAAATGCAAAAATTAACACAATGTTCAATTAAATTTCACACTTAATCAAAATTTACATTTAATTATTTTCTTCTTCATCGCTATTATCATCTAAAAGCTGTTGTCTTGTAATAAGCACCTGTCTCGGTCTGCTGCCATCTTTCTCAGATATAATTCCTCTTTCCTCCAGCTGATCCATAATCCTTGAAGCCCTATTAAAGCCTATTCTAAACTTTCTTTGAATAAAAGAAGTCGATGCCTGCCCATACTCTACTACAGCATTTATTACATCATTTAATAATTCATCTACATCCTCACTATTTTCACCGGCTTCAGAAGTCTTTGAATCTGCTGCACTATTAATATGGTCAATTATCTCTTCTTCATAATTAATATCCCCTTGTTCACTCTTAATAAATGACACAACTTGTTCAACTTCTTCTTCTGATATAAAACACCCTTGAACTCTAAGAGGTTTACTTTCTCCTACCGGATAATATAGCATATCTCCTTTTCCTAACAGTTTTTCTGCGCCTGATCCATCTAAAATAGTTCTAGAATCAATTTGCGACGAAACTGCAAAAGATATTCTAGATGGTATATTTGCCTTTATTACACCTGTTATTACGTCTACTGATGGTCTTTGAGTTGCTATAACTAAATGCATACCTGCTGCTCTAGCCATTTGCGCTAGTCTTCCTATGTAATCTTCCACATCATTTGGACATACCATCATAAGGTCAGCAAGCTCATCAACAATTATAACTATGTAAGGCAGTTTCTGTTCTATTATCCCTTTGTTAAATAGTTCATTATACGATTCCATATTTCTAACTCCAGAATCTGCAAAAAGCTTATATCTATTTGTCATTTCATTTACTGCCCAATTTAAAGCAGCTGCAGCTTTTTTAGGATCTGTAACAACCGGAATTAATAGATGTGGTATTCCATTATATACATTTAATTCTACTACCTTTGGGTCAACCATAAGAAGTTTAACTTCATCAGGATTGTATTTATATAACAAACTTATTATGAGTGTATTTATGCATACACTTTTACCCGAACCTGTTGCTCCAGCAATTAATGTATGGGGCATCTTGGTCAAATCTCCTACGACGCATTTTCCTGAAATATCTTTTCCAAGAGAAAATGCTAACTTTTTCTTAGAATTAATAAATTCATCATTTTCTAACACTTCTCTTAAGAATACTGGTGTCTGTTTTCCGTTTGGTACTTCTATACCAACAGCAGCCTTTCCTGGAATTGGTGCTTCTATTCTTATTCCTGAAGCTGCAAGTCCAAGGGCTATATCATCTGACAAATTCACAATTTTACTAACTTTAACTCCCGGGCTTGGCTGAAGTTCAAATCTTGTAACCGATGGCCCTTTAGTAACTTGTGTAACCTTAGCATCAACACCAAAATTGGATAAAATTTCTTCAAGCTTATTGGCATTTTCTATTAATTCCTTTTTGTCGCTGCTATTAAGTTTTGTATTAGAATTTGCTTTTAACAATTCTAAGCTTGGATGCTTATATTCTTTTTGTTCTCTTTGCTCTGAAATATGTTCTTGTATTTCTTTATTAACAACATCCTTCACATCATTATCTAAGTTTTCTTTTTTACGCGAATTGCTTGTTGCACCTTTTTCTAAAAAGCTATCTATTGCAATATCTGATGAAACTTCAGATTTTAATTCTCGTAAAGTTTCTTCATTTTCAACTTCATCTTCAGTATCATTTGAATTCTTCATAAAATCTAAAATCTTTATTTTTTTATCTACTTTAGATAAAAATTCTTCTTTTTCATTTTGATTCTTTTTATCTTCTTCATCCTTATCAACTATATTTATAAAATTTTCACTTGCTCTTGGCTGTTCATTTCTTTCATTTACTTTTTTACTTCTTACATTCCTTATATTCCTTATTTTTTCGCCTTTATTATAAGCTTTTAGCCCTAAGTCATATAAAGTTATGTCAAATATAAAAATCACAGCTATTACAGAAAATGCAAGTAGGATTATATATGTTCCTATAACTCCAACCACTTTATAAAGTGGATAACATATGAGATATGAGATTATGCCTCCATGAAAATTTCCATTATCATTATTAATAATTAACCTTATGTTATCAATAAAAACATCTTTATTATCTAAACTTTGAATATTTACAATTCCAAAAGTGAACATAATAACAAGAACTAATATAGTTATTCCCCAAAAATTCTTATTTAATTTAATATTTCCCCTAGTTTTTATATATTGAAATCCAAAATATATCAAATAAACAGGCAATGCATTTGCACCAACCCCGATTGCTACATATGATATTTTTTGTGCCAAAGATGATAATATTCCAGCTAAAGAGGTGTATATTGCTATACCAAGTATTATTCCTGTTGCAATATATACAACACCCACTATATCAGGATTAGTTGTATTTTCATCTTTTTTACCTTTTGTAGTGCTATGTTTGCCTTTAGTTCTACCCAAATTAAATCACCTCATATCTTTATTTCTACGCAAAATAAACATTCTCCTTTAATAAGATAACACTAAAAACAAAAATCGGCTATAGATTTTTTCTATAACCTTCATTCATATTCAAAAATTAACAAACAAGTAGCTTGTCTAGTTCAAATTTTAAAGGAACTCGACTTGTGCTTCTCTCTATTTAAGTTAACATATGAAATTCACAACGAAAGTTCATCCTTCTAAATTTAAAACTTAGATGTCCACCTTTCACCTCTCACTTTTGAGATTTTCACATGTATAATCAAGCATGTTTGCCAAATAGCCAGCATTACAAGACAAACATGCTTGATTATCTAACCTAGAATACATATCAAAGCATTATTTCATTATTTCTCTTATATTCTTAAACAGATCATTCTTCTCCTATAAGTTCATTAAGTTTATCTAGCGCTTCATGTATACCTCCAACCTCATCAATAAGCCCACAATCTACTGCCTGCTTTCCAATTAGCATCGTACCTACATCGTTTAATAAATCATCTGTCTGCAGCATGAATTTTTCCAATGTCTCCTGCCTTATATTAGAGGTTCTTACTATAAATTCGTTTATTCTCTCCTGCATCTTCTTAAAATATTCAAATGTTTGTGCTACGCCTATTACAAAACCATTCATCCTCACTGGATGAACTATCATAGTAGCTGATGGCGTTATAAACGAAAACTTAGACGAAGTTGCAAGAGGTACCCCTATTGAATGTCCTCCGCCAATCACTACTGATACAGTTGGTTTTGACATGCTATGAATCATTTCAGCTATAGCCAGCCCTGCCTCGACATCTCCTCCAACAGTATTTAATACTATAAGCAGACCTTTACTTTCTTCATTTTGCTCTATTTCTATTAATTGCGGAATAATATGTTCATATTTTGTAGCTTTTGTTTGAGGCGGAAGCACCGAATGCCCTTCTATTTGCCCTATTATAGATAAAACCTGTATTCTCTTATTGGGAGCTGCTATAGTTGTGTTTCCAAGTTCCTTAACATTTTCTATCTTATCTTGTGTCTCCGATTTATTTTCATCTTTATCTGGATTATCATTATTCAAAAGATTATTACTCATATTATAATTCCTCCTATATTGTACTTTTTTTATTTTGTACATTAGGAGGTATTTTATTCATATATCAATACATATTAAAGATTGACTGTTACATTCAAGTACACTATTTCTTTCAAGAATAATTTAATCAATTATGAGTTATAAATCTAATTATCATTGCATCTTAAAGTTTAAAGGTTCTATGTAAAACATTTATTGCTTCTTTTTCATTCTTAGAGTGAACTAAACACCATATTGTCATATGTGAATCAGCTGTCTGCAATACTTCTATAT
>JAEZKY010000052.1 GCA_023435985.1 Bacillota bacterium
CTATTGCCTTGGAAATAATTTCGCCATTTCCACTTAACACCCCAACTAAAATCCCAAAGAAAATCAGAAAAAACCAAATATAATTTATCATATTTCCCCCATACTATAATTACTCCTTATATTTATATTCCTTGCACTTATTTTTTAGTAGTGATAGGATGTAATTACATAATTAAATTAAAAGGAGATTTTTATGAACGACTCAAATTTAAAAGTGGCTCAACAAGATATAGAAGAAGCATTAAAAACTGTAGAAGATATGGAAAGATTTATAAACGATGATGCACCATCTTCAAAAGAACAACTAAAAGAAAAATTTATGAACTTATCATCTAAGGTTCAAAAGTTAGAAGATATCTTAAAGAATGAGGGAATTCTTTAAATACATAAAATATAAAAAAAGCGCCGTTAATACATAATTGATATTAACTACGCTTTTTTATATTATTGGTATTCTAACTTTCAAGTGCTACTTCTTGTATTTTTTTATCTTTCGATAGCTCTTTTGATTTTTTAATAAATACAATAAAAGTAATTACAACAGACAAAAAATCAGATGTGGCCGCAGCTATCCACACTCCATTTAATCCAAAAAACGTTGGAATAATTAGAAGACATGGAATTAATATTATTACTTGTCTTAACAAGCTTAAAAGCATTGATATTTTAACTCTCCCAATTGATTGGAAATAATTAGTGGCTATGATTTGAGCTCCTATAAATGGCAACATAATTAGAGATATTCGCATTCCATGTGATGTAACTTCTATAAGTGAAGAGTCCCCATTAAAAGCCATAACTAAAATTTCAGAAGCTGCCTCGATGATTATAAATCCAACTGTTACTATTACAGTAGCTACTATAATTCCATACTTTACAGCCTGTTTAACTCTATCGTATTTCTTTGCGCCAAAATTATAACCAATTATAGGCTGCAATCCTTGATTTAATCCAAAAATAGGCATTAAAAATACCATGGCCAAGCTCCCTATTATTGTCATTGCACTAACCGCTATATCTCCCCCATATTTCTGCAAAGAGTTATTAGAAACCACTTGTACTGCACTTTGTGCAAGCTGCATACTAAATGGACTTATTCCTATTGCAATTATACTTAATACAGCTTTTTTACTAAGTTTCAAATTTTCTTTTCTAATTTTTAGTACACTAGCTCCTTTAGTAAAATAATATAATATCCAAATACTACTTATTGTTTGCGCAACTACAGTTCCGAGTGCTCCTCCTCTGACTCCAAGGTTAAAACCAAATATAAATATAGGATCTAAAATAATATTGATAATTGCGCTCATAAGCATAGATGCCATGGCAATCCTAGGACTTCCATCACTTCTGATTGAATGGTTAAGACCAAAACTAATCATGTTAAAAATACATCCAATAAAAATTACTTGAATAAATTCTTCTCCATAACCTATTATATTTTCACTAGCACCAAATACTCTTAAAAGTGGATTCGAAAATATAATCCCAACTATAGTTAAGAAAATACTTATTATTATTATCAAAGTAAATGCATTTCCTAATAACTTTTCTGCCCCCTCTTTATCATGTTGTCCAAGTTTTATTGATATCTTTGTTGCTGTACCAATCCCAATTAGCATACCAAATGCTAAAATTATGGTCATAAGAGGCATTGTTATTCCTACCCCTGCCATAGCTATATTTCCTATTCCTTCTATATGCCCAATAAATATTCTATCTATTATATTGTATAAAGTATTAACCAGCATTCCTATTATAGCTGGAATCGAAAATTCAAGTATTAATTTTCCTATTTTCATTTCTCCCAGTCGTTTCTGACTATTCATAAATATCCCCCTTGTTAAAGTTTCTACTCATTAAAAAACCTTTAACTGACTTATATTAATAACTATATTAAGTAAATTAATATAAATTTAATTAATTGCAACAATAACAATTTTAGTATTAATTGGATGCTATTACAACTAATTTGAAGAAATAAAAAAGGTAGCGCCTTATTTAAATGCTCTACCTTTTTTAACACACGTTTTCTTTTTATTATATTGTGCTTTCTCTTTCAACCAATTGATGCTCTAAAACATAATGCGGTTCTTCTAATTCTTTTTTGTTTAATAACTTTATAAGCATTCTCATAGCAACAGATCCCATATCATAAGTTGGTTGAGAAATTGTTGTAATCTTTGGATAGAAGATAGATGCTGCAAAATTATCATTAAATCCCACAACGCTTACATCTTTAGGAATTTTTAACTTATTATCTCTTAAAGCATTTATTGCACCCATCGCAATATCATCAGATGCACATACGACACCTTTAAACTTCTTACTTTGCTTTATGAATTTTTGTATTCCTTCATATCCACTTTTCACTTTCATTGAGCTAAGATAAACTAATTCTGAATCTATCTTTATTCCAGCTTCCTTCATAGAATTTTCATAACCAACATATCTATCGCCCCAGGCGTTTTTACTTTCTTTTTCAGCACCTATGAATGCTATTTCTTTTATACCTTTTTCAATTAATAATTTTGTACTGTCATAGCTAGCTTTAACATTATCGATAGTTACACTTGGTAATAATCCTTCTTTATCTTTTGTCTCAACTAACACAGTTTTTAGGTCTAATTCGTTGATTAGTTCCAAAATTTCTTCATTAAGAGAACTACTCATGTAAATTACACCATCTACCATTTTCTCCTTAAGTACTCTTAAGTATTCTTTTTCCTTTTCTATATCCAGGTCTGAATTACATAATATAATATTGTAATCGTATATATTAGATACATCTTCAGCACCTCTTACGATTTCTGGATAGAATTGATTTGATATGTCTGGGAGTAAAATTCCGATTGTCTTTGTTCTTTGAGTTTTTAAACTTCTTGCAACTATATTCGGTCTATATCCAAGTTTCTTTATTGCATCCAAAACTTTTTTCTTAGTATCCTCATTTACTACATCGATATCATTTAAAACTCTAGAAACTGTTGCAATTGATACTCCAGCTTCTTTTGCAACATCCTTAATAGAAGTAGCCATTATTATTCCTCCTTTGAATTTTTCTAGATAATTTTATTATACTAATATATTACATTATAAATCAACAGAACTTACAATAAATTATTGTATTATTGTAAGTTTTGTCAAAAATCATAATTTTTAAACTTAATTTCATAGTTTTATCTGATAATATAAATTATTATATATGAATAATAAAAGTAAAAAATTATCACTAAAAACAAATAAACTGGGAATCTTAAGAAACTCCTTTAATTCCCAGTCTACTATTCTTATTTTTCTACTTCAACATTCATGTTTAATGCTTCACCATTTATAACTGTTTCTGAATAATCAGCTTCCTTGTTATAAATAACCTCAGAAGTTAAAGTTTCTTTCTTAATTGTATTTTCAAATTTCTTAATGACATCTATTAACATATCATTATCTGATACATACAGCTTTATTCTATCTGCAACTTCAAAACCTTTATCTTTTCTCATGTTTTGAATCTTTGAAATAATTTCTCTTACATGACCTTCTTCTTGAAGTTCATGTGTAATTGTTGTATCTAAAACAACTCCAAGTTCTCCTTCCCCTGCAAATGCATATCCTTCTAATCCTTGCATTGTAACTAAAAGATTTTCATTTGTAAGAGTTATTTCTGTTCCATTAACATCAATAGTTTCACTTCCACCATTTTGAATCTTTTGAGCTAATTCCATTTGATTTTTTTCCGAAATAGCCTTTCTTATTTGTGGAATTAATTTACCATACATCTTGCCAATGACAGGAAGATTAGGTTTTATTTCAAAATTAACATATTTAGATAAGTCTGCACCTAATTCAACCATCTTAATATTTAATTCTTCCTTTACAATATCTCCATAGTATTCTGGAAGAGATTTTGTTGATATAAGCATTTCAGAAAGCGGCTGTCTGTTTTTAACATTAGCTGAATTTCTAGCACTTCTTCCAAGCTTAACAAGTGTATACGCTAAATCCATTTCTTTCTCTAAATCTCTATTTACAGAAGTCTTATTAACTTCTGGCCAAGAACATAAATGTACACTTTCTGGTGCATTTTTATCTAAATTTACAACTAAATTTTGATAAATTTCTTCTGTCATAAATGGTACAAATGGCGATGCCACCTTAACTAAAGTAGTTAATACCTTATATAAAGTCACATATGCCCCAATCTTGTCATCTGTTAATTCTTGTGACCAATATCTTGCTCTGTTTCTTCTTACATACCAGTTTGATAATTCATCAGTAAAATCTTCAATAGCTAAAGCTGATTGAGTAATCTTATAAGTATTTAGCCCTTCATCAACGGTTTCGATTAATGTATTTAACTTAGATATAATCCATTTATCCATTACATTATCCGAAACAAAATCAGCATACTTAGTTGGATCAAATTTATCTATTTCAGCATATAAAACATAGAATGAATATACATTCCATAATGTTCCTAAGAACTTTCTTTGAGCTTCTGCTACATCATCTATTGAAAATCTTGTTGGAAGCCATGGTGCGCTTGCAGTATAGAAATGCCACCTTGTAGCATCTGCTCCCTGACTGTTTAACACCTCAAATGGATCTACAACATTTCCTTTATGCTTAGACATCTTAAGTCCCTTTTTATCTAAAACGTGACCTAATACGATACAATTTTCAAAAGAATTTGTATCAAATAAGCATGTTGAAATAGCAAGTAATGTATAGAACCATCCTCTTGTTTGGTCAACTGCTTCTGAAATAAATTGAGCTGGGAAATTCTTTTCAAAAGTTTCCTTATTCTCAAATGGATAGTGCCATTGTGCAAAAGGCATTGATCCAGAATCAAACCAGCAGTCAATTACTTCATGAGTTCTCTTCATTTCTTTACCACAGTGTGGACATTTTAATTTTATTCCATCTACGTAAGGCTTATGTAATTCTATACCCTTACAATCTGTAGTAGCCATTGCTTCTAATTCTTCTCTGCTTCCAATACATTCTTGATGACCACATTCACATTGCCATATTGGAAGTGGTGTACCCCAGTATCTATCTCTTGAAATACCCCAGTCAATAACATTTTCAATGAACTTACCAAATCTTCCTGTTCTGATGTTATCAGGATACCAATTAATTTTATTATTGTTTTCAACTAGCTTATCTCTCATTTTAGTCATCGCAACAAACCAGCTATCCTTTGGATAGTATAAAAGTGGTGTGTCACATCTCCAACAGTGTGGATATGAGTGTAAATGCTTTTGAGCACTAAATAATTTATTATTTTCTTCTAAATACTTAACTATGCTTTCATCGCACTTTTTAACGAATTTACCTGCCCATGGCGTAACTGCATCTACGAAATTACCATTTGCATCTACTAAGTTTATAAATGCAATTTCATTTTTCTTTGCAACAAGGCTATCGTCTTCACCATAAGCTGGTGCAATGTGTACTATTCCAGTACCATCTGTAAGTGTTACATAATCTCCATGAATTACTACAAATGCTTTTCCTTCAACCTTAGCAAAAGGTAATAATTGCTCATATTCAACGCCTAGTAATTCTTCACCTTTAAATTCCTTGATTAGCTCATATTCTCTATCACCTAAAACTTTTTCTACTAGGTCTTTAGCTAAAACATATATTTCATCTTCAACTTTAACTTCACAATATGTATATGATTTATTAATACATAATGCTAAATTAGATGGTAATGTCCAAGGAGTTGTTGTCCAAGCTAGTATGTATTTATTAGCTTCTCCTTTAACTTTAAATTTAGCAGTTGCTGTTAAATCTTTAACATCCTTATATCCTTGCGCAACCTCATGTGATGAAAGAGCAGTTCCACATCTTGGGCAGTAAGGCATTACCTTATGGCCTTTGTATAAAAGGCCTTTATTCCACATTTGCTTTAGAGCCCACCACTCTGATTCTATATAGTTATCATGATAAGTTACATATGGATCATCCATATCAACCCAGAAAGCTAATTGTTCTGACATTTCTTTCCACAGGCTGACATATGAGAACACACTATCCTTACATTCTTTAACAAACTTTTCTACACCAAAATCTTCAATTTGTTCTTTTCCTGAAATTCCAAGTTTCTTTTCTATTTCTAATTCTACAGGAAGCCCATGAGTATCCCATCCTGCTTTTCTTAAAACCTTATATCCCTTCATAACCTTGTATCTTGGGATAATATCTTTCATAACTCTTGTTAAAATATGACCAACATGAGGTCTTCCATTTGCTGTTGGAGGACCATCATAAAAAGTGAAATATTCTCCATCTTGATTTGAATCAAAGCTCTTTTGTATAACATCATTTTCAGTCCAAAGCTTTGCTATATCCTTTTCCATATTGACGGCACCTTTTGATGCATCTACCTTATTGTACATTAAAAATTCCCCTTTCCTTTATTCAGTTAAAAGTTAACAATTAACAGTGCGCAGTTAAGAATAAAATTACTTTATAATTTTTAAAATACTATTTGTTTTTTAAATTTTACTATTTAGTATCTAAAATACTATTAATTACTAAACATTAACTTTATATTTTCCAAATTTACATTTTATTAGTCCTTTGTAGACTTCAAAAATTCTATTGCTTACTTTCTTTTATAATAAATAAAAAAACTCCATCCTACAGGACGAAGTTGAATTCGCAAACCACCTAAGGTCAACATTTAATAAAAAAATCAAATGTTTCATTTCAAGTACATACATACTCTATCCTTTAACGCAGGCTGTTACGTGATAACTTATTTGGCTTCTCTTGCCTTTCAGTCCCCAACTCCTAGGTGATTTTCTCTAAGATTTATTATAGCTTTACACCAAACAGCTACTCTCTAAAAATAATATCATAAGATACTTTTCCTAATCATAGTCTTTTATCTCATTAATTATATATTACCGATTTATAAATGTCAATTAATAGTGAATTGCTGATTATATTTTGTTTTACTGGTCTTAGTGAAACGATTATTTTGAATATATACTTCACAATATATCTTTATTAGAATATTAAAAGAGATGTTACTTTTACTTAATTTATGCAACATCTCTATACTTAACTTTATAAATACATTCTTTATTTAATTGTAATAACACTGTTCTCTATTATTCAAAAGAAAACTCTAAATCATCAGACTCGTATGAACTTGATTCTGTATTTTGAGGTTTCTGCTCCATATTGTCATCAAAATCTATAATAATACTTTTTCTTCTATCCCTTGATTGTTTTCTTTTATTCTTATCATCTAATGCTATTTTTATTGATTTAATAGACTCAGTAGGTATTTCACATCCTCCAAGAACGACTGTATTAAATGTATTATTGTAAGTCATATATGTACTTTTATAAACTTCAAAACACTTAGCTATTTCATTTGGATCATAGCCATCTATTTTTACATTTATCCCCAAATAATCACATTCATATATATCTGGTTGCGCAAATACACTATTCTTTATAGCTAAATCTACAGCTGTTTGAGCATCTTTTAATCCATCATATAACTTTAAAACAAGTCCAGCACCGTCAGCTGTATTTATCCTAAATGAATC
>JAEZKY010000069.1 GCA_023435985.1 Bacillota bacterium
ATACTATATAATAATCAATGTTAATTAATAATAAAATTAATTCGGAAGAGGTGATATAATGTTTAATTGTATAAAATGCGAAAACAATAATTTTAAAAACTTAATAAATGGAGAATGGGTTGGCAGTAGAGATAACAAATCCATAGAAATATACTCTCCACTTGATAACTCATTATTAGGAAGTGTTCCTGCTATGTCAAAAGAAGAAGTGGATAATGTGATTAATATAGCAAAAGAAGCTCAAAAAACATGGAGTAAGGTTCCTATGAGTGAAAGAGCGGAAATTTTATATAAGGCAGCTGATATTTTAGTAGAAAAAGCTGAAGAAATAATTGAGATAATGATAAGAGAAATTGGAAAAGATAGAAAAAGTGCTAAATCAGAAGTTTTAAGAACAGCAGATTTTATTAGATTTACAGCTGATACAGCTAAAAATATATCTGGAGAGAGCATTCCAGGTGATACTTTCCCAGGATTTAAGAGAAATAAAATTTCAGTTGTAAGCAGGGAACCTCTTGGAGTTGTACTTGCAATATCGCCATTTAATTATCCAATAAATTTATCAGCTTCAAAAATTGCACCAGGAATAATTGTAGGGAATTCTGTTGTTTTAAAACCAGCAACTCAAGGTAGTTTGTGTGGTTTATACTTAGCTAAGGTATTTCAAGAAGCTGGCGTGCCTAAGGGAGTATTAAACACAATAACAGGAAGAGGCAGTGAAATAGGTGATTATGTGGTAACCCATGAAGGTATAAATTTCATTAACTTCACTGGAAGTACAGAAGTGGGAACTAGAATCTCTAAAATAACAAGTATGGTTCCGCTACTTATGGAATTGGGCGGCAAAGATGCGGCTATAGTTTTAGCAGATGCAGATTTAGAGCTTGCCGCAAATAATATAGTTGCAGGAGGTTATTCATATTCAGGTCAAAGGTGTACAGCAGTTAAAAGAATTTTAGTAGTCGACAAAGTTGCAGATGAGTTAGTTGCTAAGGTAAAAGAAAAAATGGATAAGCTTACAGTTGGCAATCCATTAGAAAAAGATGTTGATATAGTTCCGCTTATTAGTACTAAATCTGCTGATTACGTCATGGAGTTAATTG
Source organism: Bacillota bacterium (assembly GCA_023435985.1). GTDB lineage: Bacteria > Bacillota > Clostridia > Clostridiales > Clostridiaceae > Clostridium. Next base: position 1,104 of record JAEZKY010000069.1, read on the forward strand.
AAGATGCAAAAAATAAAGGTGCAGAGTTAGTAGTTGGAGGAAATAGAGTTGATAATTTAATTTATCCGACTTTATTTGATAATGTTACTACAGACATGCGAATTGCATGGGAAGAACCTTTTGGACCAGTGCTTCCAATTTTAAGGGTTAAAGATAAAGATGAAGCTATAGAAATTGCAAATAGATCAGAATATGGTCTTCAAAGTGCTGTATTTACAGAAAATATCGATGATGCTTTTTATGTTGCTGACAGATTAGAGGTCGGAACAGTACAGGTAAATAATAAAACAGAAAGAGGACCAGATCATTTTCCATTCCTTGGCGTAAAATCTTCTGGTATAGGAACTCAAGGAATAAGGTATTCAATAGAGTCTATGTCAAGACCTAAAGCAACAGTAATAAATTTAGTAAGATAAGGCATATGAAGAAATATAGTAAGCTATGTATGGTAATTATTTTTTCTTTTTACATGTCCGATATGAAGATATAGATAATTTAAAATATAAATATTAATGAAAATCCCTAAGATAATTGTTATAATTATTCTTAGGGATTTTTAGGTGTATAATGGAATTTATACGAGAAGTTGTATTTAGGCATAATCAATTTCATTTGCTTTACATACATAAAAGATTAACACTTTGAAGGAGGAATTTACTTATGGCTTTAACGCCGATGATGGTTGAATATATGAGAACAAAGGAAGAATACAATGATTGTATTCTATTTTATAGATTGGGAGATTTCTATGAAATGTTCTTTGAGGATGCAGTTACTGTATCTAGAGAGCTTGAATTAGTTCTTACAGGGAAGAATTGTGGGCTTGAAGAAAGAGCTCCAATGTGTGGAATTCCACATCATGCAGCGGCTGCTTATATACCAAGATTAATTAGTAAGGGGTATAAAGTAGCAATATGCGAGCAGCTTGAAGATCCAAAGGAAGCTAAAGGTATAGTTAAAAGAGGTGTTGTAAAAGTAATTACACCCGGAACTTTCGTTGATAATAATAGTGGAACAGAAAATGATAATACTTATTTGATGGCCATATATGAAGATAACGACAAAATAGGTATTGCCGTTTCGGATATAAGTACTGGTGAATTTAAAACAACTTCTTTTGAGAATATAAAGATTAGTTTATTAGATGAAATATCAAAGGTATTGCCAAAGGAAATATTAGTAGATGAAAGTTTAAATGAGGCTCTTATTAATGATATAAAGGGAATAACTTCTGCACTTATATCTAAAAAGAATTTTAATGAATTTTACGTTTCTAGGGAAGAACTTATAGATCAATTTTCTGATATGGAAGTATCAAGTTTAACTCCTGAAAGAGAAATAACAAGCAGAGTACTACTTAAATACATATATGAAACTCAAAAAATGAGTTTAACAAATATAAACTTACTAGAACAATATGAAATAGTAAATTATATGACTATTGATGGTAATTCAAGAAGAAACTTAGAGTTAACAGAAAGTATAAGAGAAAAAAGTAAAAAGGGATCTCTTTTATGGGTTCTGGATAAAAGTGCTACATCCATGGGTGGAAGAACCATTAGAAAATGGATAGAAGAACCTTTAATTATTAAATCAGAAATTGAAAAAAGATTGAACGGGGTCAATGAAGCATTTAGCTCCATTAGCTTTAATGAAGACTTAAGAAATGCCTTAAAAGAAATTTATGATATAGAAAGAATTGTAGGAAAAATTTCTAATAAAAATGTAAATGCAAAAGATATGTTATCTTTAAAAGCATCTCTAGAAAAAATACCAACAATAAAAGGACTTTTAAGAAATGCTGATTCTGAGCTTTTAAAAGAATATTATGAAGATTTAGATGAGCTTATAGATATTAAGGATTTATTAGATTTATCAATTAAAGAAGAACCATCTTTAAGCATAAAAGAAGGAAACATAATAAAAGATGGATATAATCCTGAAGTTGATGAATTGAGACAATCAAAGCTTCACGGAAAAGAATGGATTGCAGCTCTTGAAAATCAGGAAAGAGAGTTTACAGGAATTAAATCTTTAAAAGTTGGTTATAACAAAGTATTTGGTTATTATATAGAAATATCAAAATCAAATTATAATTCTATTCCTGAAGGAAGATATGTAAGAAAACAGACTTTAGCAAATGCTGAAAGATATATTACTGAAGAACTTAAGGTAATGGAAGATAAGATTCTAGGATCAGAAGAAAAACTTATAAATTTAGAATATGGATTGTTCACTGAAATAAGAGATACTATAGAAAAAGAGATTTCAAGGCTTAAAAAAAGTGCAAGAATTATCTCTAATTTAGATGGAATATCAACCTTGGCTTTAGTAGCTCTTGAAAATGACTATATTAAACCACAGATCAATGAAGAGGGATATATTGAAATTGTAGATGGAAGACATCCTGTAGTTGAAAAAGTAATAGGGAAAGGTGAATTTGTTTCAAATAATACTACATTAAATCAAAGTGATAAGGAACTATTACTAATAACTGGTCCTAATATGGCAGGTAAATCAACATATATGAGGCAGGTAGCACTTATTACAATAATGGCCCAGATAGGTTCTTTTGTACCGGCATCAAGTGCTAACATTTCCATATGCGACAAAGTATTTACTAGAATAGGTGCTTCTGACGATTTAGCTGGTGGTAAATCTACTTTTATGGTTGAAATGTGGGAAGTATCAAATATACTTAAAAATGCAACTTCTAAGAGTTTAGTATTATTAGACGAAGTAGGACGTGGAACATCTACATATGATGGGCTTTCAATTGCTTGGTCAGTGATTGAATATATAACAAAAGCAAATAATTTAAGATGTAAAACATTATTTGCTACACATTATCATGAACTAGTGAAACTTGAAGGAATTTTACCTGGAGTTAAGAATTATTCTGTAGCAGTTAAGAAAATGAAAGATAGTGTTATTTTCTTGAGAAAGATAGTTGAGGGGGGAGCTGATGAGTCTTATGGAATAGAAGTTGCAAAACTTGCAGGCCTTCCAGAGGCGGTAATAAATAGAGCTAAGGAAATTTTACTTGATCTAGAAGGTGAGAACAACTTTGATATAAATAAAGTTAGTGCTGCTAAGAATGAGGAAAGTGAAATAGCTGTAGATAAAGAAATAAGTAATTACAAGACTGAAATATCTTCAGAAAATGCAAATGAACACTTAAAAGAAGAAATGAATGATATTAATAAATCTATTAATAATGAAAAAAATATGCATAAAAAGAATAAAATTAAAGAAGATTCTAATAATATGCAGTTAGACTTTACTTATATGGAGAAAGAAGCTTTAATTAAGGAATTAAGTAATGTTGATATACTTACATTAAATCCTATGGATGCAATGAATACTTTATATAAGTTAGTAGCTGAAGCTAAAAAATTAAATAGTTAATATAAAATTAATTTAAAGGGAGGATAAAAATGAATAATATTGTATTTCTTAATTCAAGTAGAATAAATTATGATAATAAATTAGATTTTTCATCTCTAAACAAATTAGGTGAAGTTACTAAATATGAAGATAGCAATAATGAAGAAATTTTAGAAAGGGTAAAAGATCAAAATATTATAATTACAAAGGAACTGACAATTGGTAGAGATTTAATTGAAAAATTTCCGCCTTGTGTTAAATTAATTTGCGAAGCTGGTACAGGTTACAATAATATTGATATTGTTGCCGCTAAAGAAAGAAATATAGCTGTATGCAATATTCCTGGTTATAGCACTGAGGCCGTTGCTCAACTAGTGATTACGTTTATGTTAAGTTTAAGTTCATCACTAGTAAGTCAGCTACGAATGATTGAAAATAAAAATTATGATAACTTTACTAAATGTCTTCAAGTTCCTCATTTTGAAATACAAGGTAAAACTCTTGGGATTATTGGAGCTGGAGCTATTGGACAACAGGTGATGAAGATAGCTAAAGTATTAGGAATGAATATATTAGTATATAGTAGAACATTTAAGGATCTTGGAGATTCAAGTATCAAATTTGTAAGCCTTGAAGAACTTCTTGAAAAAAGCGATTTTGTTTCTTTACATTGCCCTCTTACTCCTGAAACAAGGCATCTTATTAATAAATCTAAAATAGAGCTTATGAAATCATCAGCATTCATTATAAATACTTCTAGAGGTGCACTTATAAATGAAATTGATTTGATCGAAGCTTTAGAAAATAAAAAGATTGCTGGAGCAGCACTTGATGTTCAAGATCCAGAGCCACCGGAATTAAATAATCCACTTTTTGATATGAAAAATGTCATTCTTACTCCACATATTGGATGGAGATGTCTTGAATCTAGACAAAGGCTTTTAGAGTTTCTAGCAGGAAATGTTGACGCATTTATTAATGGAAAGCCTACTAATATTATTTAAAATGAAACTTTTCAGAATTGTATTATAAAAAAATTATATATCTTATAAAATACGACTGCCTATAAAAAAATATTTATGGACAGTCGTATTTTATAAGAAACATTGAAGCTCTAATAAAAATGTAATTAAATAAAATTAGATATAATCCAAATTTGTGTTATCAAAGATAGTTTAATGAAATAAATTATGTTAAAATAATGCTTAAAAGAGTTGGTTTGTAAGGAAGTGATTAATTAATGCCAGTCTTTAAATTGACAAGGGAACTTGTTTTCCCTAAGCCAGAATTTTCAGAAGATGATGGGCTTTTAGCAGTTGGTGGAGATTTATCTTTACCAAGATTAATTTTAGCTTATAGAAATGGTATTTTTCCATGGTATGATGATGGTCAGCCAATACTTTGGTGGTGTCCTAAACCTAGATTTATATTAATACCTAAAGAAGTTAAAATTTCAAAGTCTATGAAAAAAATTATAAGAAAAGGTGAATTTAAGGTAACCTTTAACAATGATTTTGAAGGCGTAATAGGTAATTGCAAATTCACTAGGGAAGCAAATGGTGAGGGAACCTGGATTACTGATGAAATGAAAAATGCATATATAAATCTTTTTAAGTTTGGTTATGCTATGAGCGTTGAAACATATTTAAATGATGAACTGGTAGGCGGATTATATGGAGTGAAGGTAGGAAAATGCTTCTTTGGAGAAAGTATGTTTTCTAAAGTAAGTAATTCATCGAAGATAGCACTTATTAAACTAGCTGAAAAATTAAATGAAGAAAAGTTCATTTTTATAGATTGTCAAATGCATACAGAGCATTTAGAGAGTATGGGTGGAAAATTTGTAGAATGGAATGTTTTTAAGGATTTGCTAAGCAAAGGTATAGATTTGCATTAAATTCATTAATAAACGATTTGCATTTATTGATTCAATGTATATAATGGTATTATTGTATATATTCAATTAAATTTATTATAGGTATAAATTTCGAATAATTATGCGTAAATAACTAGCAAGGTGTGTAGTGATATGGAAGAATTAATGAAAGCTATTGATGAAATAATTAAAGAAGAAATTATAAAATTAGTTATAAGTAATAAATCTAATAAAAGTGCTGAATACAATAAGATAACATTTGTATTTAAAGAAAATAATAATAAAAAGTATTATCAAACAGAAAAATATACAGATAAGCAAGTTTTTCATGAAAATATTGATGTAGATGTTTTAAAAGAAAAAGTTTTAATGTATATATCAGATTATAAACAGATTTCTGCTTGGTCTAATTCTATCACTTTTGAATTGAAAGTATCTAAAAAAGGTAAGGTTTTATTGAGTAAGAAAAAAGGTGATAATGTAAAACTTATTAATAAGAGTCATAATAAAGAGAAAAATTATATTCTAAAAGAAGGAATGATTATTGAACCACTTATTGATTTAGGTGTTTTCACTAAAGAAGGAAAAGTGGTTAATTCAAAATATGATAAGTATAAGCAGATAAATAGGTTTGTTGAAATTATCGATGATGAAATTAAGAGTAATGATTATAGCGATTTAACTATTTTAGATTTTGGATGTGGAAAATCTTATTTAACATTTGTGCTTTATTACTATTTTGTTAATATTAAAAAAATTAATGTAAAGATGATAGGCTTAGATCTAAAAGCAGATGTTATAAAAAAATGTAACGATATAGCTAAACGATATAATTATGAAAATTTGCATTTTGAACTTGGTGATATAAATGGTTTTAAGTATAATAACAAAGTTGATATGGTAATTACATTACATGCATGTGATACTGCTACTGATTATGCCTTATATAATGCAATAAAGTGGAATACTAAAATGATTTTTTCAGTACCATGCTGTCAACATGAATTTAATGCTCAAATGAAAACTGATTCCTTATCAATATTAACAAGGTATGGAATAGTGCAAGAAAGAGTTGCTGCTCTTATGACAGATAGTGTGCGTGCAAATCTATTAGAATGTGTTGGATATAAAACTCAACTCTTAGAATTTATAGATATAGCTCATTCTCCTAAGAACATATTAATCAGGGCTTCAAAAGCGAATATATCTAAGGAGAAAAAACAAAAAGCATTAACTGAAGTGAAAAATTTAATGAAGCAGTTTAATTTAGATCCGACATTATATAATTTATTAAAGAATGATACCTTGATATAATAAATATATAAATTGAATTATGAATAACCACTCCCTTTAAGTATATGAAATATTCGTATATGTCAGGAGTGGTTATTATTTTAGTTAGAATTTATTATGACTGCGCTTAAAATCAGTTTGAGCTGAAGGCTCTTCCTCTCCATAAGGGCTCTTTTCGTTTGCTTTATTTTTTACTTCTTTAGCATAATTACGTGACGAAGGATCAGACTGTGTTTTACTTTTCCAAGAAGAATTTTCATTACTCATGTTAATGCCTCCTAATATTACAATAATTAAATTACTGTATTAGTTTACCCATTATAACTAGAAATATTATTATCTTAAAATCAAGATTCTATTTTGATTAATTTGTTTTATATAAATTTTATTACCATATTGCTAATTTAAATCATAAGTCTTTATCTATCCATATTAAATGTAATAGCAATTTATCATTGAAATTTATATAAAACAAGTGTCTAATAATAAAAGGAATTGATGTAGAATTAGTACTTCACTGGTAACAAACGGTATTATTATTGAATATGTTAATAAACTATGTAATAATATCAATGTAATTAAATAATTATATCGTTTAATAAAACAGTTAAATATAAATTATAATGCATTGAGAGGAGGTAAATTAAATTTGAAGAGAATTAACATTTTAAATGAGGATACAGCAAACAAGATTGCAGCTGGAGAAGTTGTTGAAAGACCATCTTCGGTGGTTAAAGAATTGGTTGAAAACTCCATTGATGCAAATTCTAAAAATATAACAATTGAAATAGAAGAAGGTGGAATCTCTTTAATTCGAATTATAGATGACGGAGAAGGAATCTATAAAGATGATATAGCAAAAGCCTTTCTTCCCCATGCTACAAGTAAAATTAAAGGAGCTGAAGACATATATAATATACATACCTTGGGTTTTAGAGGAGAAGCTCTTCCTTCAATAGCTTCGGTAGCCAAAGTTAATTTAAAATCCAAGCAGGAAAATGAAGAATTTGGTTATGAGATATTTATTGAAGGCGGAAAGGCTTCTGAAGTGATGGAATGTGGTGTTAATAAAGGTACTCTTCTTGAGGTTCGTGAGCTATTTTATAATGTACCTGCTAGAAAGAAATTTTTAAAGTCTGTCTCTAAAGAAGGTTCATTAATAAGCGATATAATAACCAGGCTTGCCTTGGCTAATCCGAAGATTAGTTTTGAATTATACAACAATCAAAAAAAGATTCTACACACTTTTGGAAACGGAGAACTTAAAGATGTTATAAGGACTATATATGGAAAGTCTATAACTGATAATATACTTTATTTTAATGATGCTTCTGATTTGATTACGGTTTATGGATATGTAGGAACTGAAGAAATTGCAAGAGGATCTAGAAATAATCAAAGTGTGTTTGTAAATAAGCGATACATAAAGAATAGAGCATTAGCCATAGCAGTTGAACAAGCGTTTAAGTCTTTTTCTACAGTTAACAAGTTCCCATTTTTTATATTATTCATAGAAGTATATCCTGAATATGTAGATGTTAATATTCATCCTACTAAGGCAGAGGTTAAGTTCAATGATGAAAGAATGATATTTCAAAAAATCTTTGGAGCTGTTCATACTGCTTTAAAAAGCGAAGTATTTGATACATTTGCTATTAAGGAAGAAGAACCTAAAAATTCTCCAATACCAACTTTTGAAGAAATAACTTTTAAAATAAAAGAAGAGGAAGAAAAAGTTAAAGTTGCAAATTCAGCAGTCAAAACATTAATGGAACAAGGAAAAGATCTTAAAGTCAATAACTATTCTAATAATGAAGATAGAACAATGGATGCTTATAATGTAAATTCAACTTATGATAGAAATATATCAATTGAAAACAAGGACTTTAATAAAGAAGGAAAAAATAGAGTAGAGATACCTGTAGATTTAAAATCTAATAAGAATATTGAAGAAAAATTTTCTGAGGATAATAATGATGAAGAGGAAAACTATAATACTAGTGTTATGTCAAACTCAAGGGAATATAGTAAAATTGACGAAGAAAAACCTGTTGCTAAATTTCCGCCTATATCAATAATTGGCCAATATAATAAAACTTACATATTAGGTGAATATGACGGGACATTATATATGATTGACCAGCATGCAGCGCATGAAAAAATATTATTTGAGAAATATCTAAAAGAAATTGAAAATGGAACTATTATTATCCAACCTCTTATGGTTCCAAGCATAATAGATTTAAGTATGGATGATTATTCTTACTTTGATGAGAATAAAGAAATATTTAAACAGGCAGGCTTTTTATTAGAGGAATTTGGTGGTACTTCTTTATCATTAAAAGAGGTTCCTTACTTTTTAGGAAAACTTAATCCTAAGAGCTTATTTTTAGATATTCTAGATAATTTGAAGAATTTAGGAAATGGAAAAACGAGTGAGGTAAAGCATAATGCAATTGCAACTAAAGCTTGCAAGGCTGCCATTAAGGGAAATGATAAACTAGAAGTAAATGAAATGATAAAGTTAATTGAAGATCTAAGATTTATAGATGATCCTTTTCATTGTCCTCACGGAAGACCTGTAATAATAAAGTTTACAAATACAGATATTGAGAAAAAATTTAGGAGAATAATATAAACTATTTTTATAATTTAATTAATACTCTAATCATTATAATGAAGGGATGAGATAATGAAGCAGAAATTATTAATAATTGGCGGGCCAACAGCGGTGGGGAAGACTGACCTTTCAATTAAGCTTGCAAAAAAGCTTAATGGCGAAATTTTATCCGCTGATTCTATGCAGATATATAAGCACATGGATATTGGGTCCGCTAAGGTAACAAAAGAAGAAATGGATGGGATTAAACATTATTTAATAGATATCATAGAACCAGATACTGAGTTTTCTGTTGCAGATTTTAAGGAATATGGAGAAAAAGCCTTAAAAAGTATCATAGAAAAAGGAAAATTTCCAATAATATCAGGAGGCACCGGACTATATATTAATTCATTAACTTGTAATATGAATTTTACTGAATCAGAAAAAGATGAAGATTATAGAATGTATTTAGAAGGGTTAGCCACTGAGAAGGGAAATGAATATATACACAATATGTTAAAAGCTATCGATCCAATAAGCTATGCTGAAATACATCCTAATAATAGAAAAAGAGTAATTAGGGCATTGGAGGTATTTAAGCTTACTAATAAGCCGTTTAGTTCTTATAATGCTGGTGAAGATTTTTACAATAGCGATTATGATATTTTTTATTATGTATTAACGATGGATAGAGAAAAACTATACGAAAGAATCAATAAAAGAGTAGATATCATGATGGAAAAGGGACTATTAGATGAGTGCATAAGATTTAAAAAAATGGGTTATACTTCAGATATTCAATCCATGCAGGGAATTGGCTATAAAGAAATTCTTTATTATTTAGAGGGTAAAATTTCATTAGATGAAGCAATAGACATGATAAAACAAGGTTCTAGAAATTATGCTAAAAGGCAGCTAACGTGGTTTAGACGAGATAAGAGGTGTATTTTTTTAGATAAAGACATCATGAATGATGATGAAATTTTAGAAAAAGTTATTAATGACATAGGAAAAAACTAGCTGTATAATAATAATAAAGTTATGTATATGGAGGTGTTATATTTTGGTCAATAAAGCACAAAATAATTTACAAGATATTTTTTTAAATAATGCGAGAAGAAATAAGATACAGTTGACTATACATTTGTTAAATGGATTTCAATTAAAGGGTACTGTAAAAGGCTTTGACAATTTCACTGTTATTTTAGATTCTGATAACAAGCAAATGCTGATTTACAAGCATTCAATATCAACTATAACGCCAGCTAAACCAATTTTATTTGCAGAAAATGAATATGAAAGTTAGTAAATAGGCATTTAATTTGCCTATTTATTTTTGGGTTATATATTTTTTTATTGCTAATTAAGGCATATGAAAGAAAATAACAATTCTAAATAATGCTGGGGGTATTTTTCATTAGACAAAGACGTAGCTTGTTCTCATAACAATGGTGGAAAATAGCCATGTGGATTGACTTTTTATTTTTTTAAACAATGCTTAAACTATATGAAATAAGTACTTTGGAGGATGAGACTTAGATATGTTAAAACAAACAGAAGAATTTTTAATTAAAAATTATAATATAGGAGAGAAGACGTTTGAGATTTATAGACAGGCTTTAATTGACACTGAAGCTCAATTTAAAGAATATGATGAAATTAGAGAATTCAATCAACTCAAGGTTTTAAGAGCTTTTCAAACTGAAAAAATTAGCGATTCACATTTTACGAATACCACTGGATATGGTCTTGATGATTTAGGTCGTGATGCCTTAGATAATGTATACGCAAGTATTTTTAATACTGAAGCTGGTCTTGTGCGTCCGCATTTTGTTAGTGGAACTCATGCTATAGGATGTGCTATAGCTGGTAATGTACGACCTGGGGATAAAATACTTTGCGTTTCAGGTCTTCCGTATGATACCTTATTAGGTGTACTTGGCTTATCAGAAAAAAAGAATCCGGGCTCTTTAGATGAATATGGAATAAAAACAGAAATAGTTGATTTAGATAAAGAAGGAAAATTCCAATTTGATAAAATTAAAGAGGCTTTAAAGAGTGATTCGAGTATAAAACTTATACATATTCAAAGAAGTACTGGTTATGCTTCTAGAAAGTCATTTTTAGTTTCCCAAATAGCAGAAGTGATTAAATGTATTAAAGAAATTCGCGAAGATGTTATAATCTTCGTTGATAATTGTTATGGTGAATTTATAGAAACTGTTGAGCCTACTGAATTTAGTGCTGACATAATGGCAGGATCTCTTATGAAGAATATAGGAGGGGGGATTGCACCAGGAGGTGGATACATAGTTGGAAAGAAAGAATATGTAGATGCTGCTGCAAATAGAATGACTGTACCAGGAGTGGGTGGCGAATATGGCGCTACATATGGTCTTATGAGGAGTTTTTATCAAGGGTTATTTTCTGCACCTCATGTAGCTATAGAGGCTGTAAAAACAGCAATTTTTTGCGCGCGTGTAATGGAAATAGCAGGTTTTAAAGTATTCCCAGCCTCAAGTGATAAAAGAACAGATATTATACAAGCAATAGAGTTTGGAGATCCTAAAAAATTAATTAATTTCTGCAGCGGTATACAGGCAGGTTCGCCAATAGATGCATTTGCGGTGTGTGAACCTTGGGCGATGCCTGGTTACGACAGCGAAATTGTTATGGCTGCAGGAGCATTTATTTCGGGTTCAACTATTGAATTATCTGCAGATGGACCCGTTAGGGAACCATATATTGCTTATATACAAGGCGGGCTAAATTTTGATCATGGTAAAATCGGAGTACTTATTGGATTAAGCAGAGTACTAGATTCTTTGTAAAATATTTCTATTCTATAATTAATAAATTTCGATAAAAATAAACTATCTAAATATCAAATCTATAGGTTAAATAGAATTTTGATATTTAGATAGTTTTTAATATGTAAGAATATTTATATAAAAGATCTGAATATCCCAACAAGCTTACCTAAAATTTTACAATCATCTACAATAATTGGATCCATTGCATCATTTTCTGGTTGAAGTCTAATATGATCTTTTTCTTTGTAGAATCTCTTTATAGTAGCGCTATCTTCAATTAATGCAACTACTATGTCTCCGTTTTTAGCATTTTGCGCACTTTCTATAATCGCTAAATCATTATCGTTAATGCCTGCATTAATCATGCTTTTTCCAGATACACGCAACATAAAAAGCTCATTATCATGTTTTATATAATCTAATGGTAAGGTAAAAGTATCCTCTATATTTTCGGTTGCAAGTATTGGAAGACCAGCTGTAATCTTACCCAAGATAGGAATGTTTATCATTTCCCTTTTAGGTACTGAAAGTTCAGCTATTTCTAAAGCTCTTGGCTTAGATGGATCTCTTTTAATCATACCTTTTCTCTCTAATCTTTTTAAATGTCCATGAACGGTTGAAGTTGATCTTAATGATACAGCTTCACAAATTTCTCTAACGGAAGGTGGGTAACCTTTACTTTCTGTGTATGTTTTTAAAAATTCATATATCTCTGATTGCTTATCTTTTTCGTCTGACATTACAAACACCTCTCTATTCTTCTAACTATTATAGCATATAATAATTTCTATAGCAAACCTATGTTCTAAGCATTGCATCATCACAGATTTTGGATAAGTCACCATCGTAATATTATTATTCCCATTTGGAGAAAAAAATAGTATTATATTTAATGACGATATAAAGATTAAAATAATTTAAAAGGTGATGTGATAAAAATGTTTGATATAAAAGTTTTTGAAGATATGGGCATCGAAAGTAAATTAGATAATATGCTGATCATGCTTGAAGGATTAGTTAGTGATGAAGATTTGCCTATAACTAAACTATGTAACGCCTCTGCTTTAATAAATGCACTAATAGGAAGAATAAATTGGTGTGGATTTTATTTAGTCAAGGATAACGCTCTTAAATTAGGGCCGTTTCAAGGTATGCCTGCCTGCACGAAGATTGAAATAGGAAAAGGGGTTTGCGGTCTAGCGGCACTAAAAAGAGAAACTTTGTTAGTTGAGGATGTACATAATTTTGAAGGTCATATAGCGTGTGATGCTGCCTCAAACTCAGAAATAGTTATTCCTATAGTAAAAGATGATAAACTTATAGGAGTTCTTGATTTGGATAGTGTTGAATTTGGCAGGTTTACAGAACTAGAAAGAAAATACTTAGAAAAATCAATTTCAATATTGACTAAATATATTGAATGGGATGCTATAATTTAGTCAATACTATTAAAAGTTTTTATAAATAAGAACTCATGAATTATTATTATTTGATTTGATTAATTGTTTTTGGTATAATAAAATTTCAAATATAGATAACGAGGTGTTATAAATGACATATAAATATACTGATGACGACTATTGTGATATTTACGAAAATAAAATTTGTGATAATTGTGGTAAATGTTTAGAAATAGATGGAATAGATACAAAAGCAATTAGAATAGAAGATATTGCTAAGGCTCAAGAGCAAAATGAGTTGTTAGAAGAAGAGTTTTTAAATGATTTAAAATCCTCTCTAGATGAGGAGGAACTTAATGAAATTGATGAAGAAAGTCTTGATTTAAAAGATATATATGCTAAGTTTGGAAAATCTTCAGATGGAATTATTGATGATGAAGATGACTATGTCGATGCTTTTGAACATATAGAATACTTAGATGGAATGGATATAGACATGGATGAAGCAACTGAAGAGATATATCCTGGAGTTAGAAGACTAAGAAAGAAAACTGAAGAATAATCTCATGAATAGATTTTCGTTTTTTCCACATAATAATTACGTAATAATTTCAATAGAAAGGGTGATTTATTATGAGACGAAAATCTATTGTAGCATTTATGCTGTTTTCAATTCTTTTATCCTCAATATCATTATCAGGATGCGGTGATATCAGGGATCATCTAAGAAATAGAACTAATTTTACAAGATTAGACACTACAGATGGTGCTAATAATAATAATATAAATACACCTCGGGGTGGCAATGGTAATAATTCTGCAAATTTACAAGACAGCACTAATGGCGCTAATGGAAGCAGAGCAAATACCGGGGGAAGTTCAACTGGTTCCAATGGAACAGGAACAAATAACACAGGCACTACAGATGGAACTAATAATATGCAATTCGCCACTGATACTATGAAATACGGACCTGAGAATTTTAAAAATGATATTTCATATGCTGGTTATAAAGTTATAGAAC
>JAEZKY010000156.1 GCA_023435985.1 Bacillota bacterium
ATTATACAAACCGCCTATGCCCCCAGTTGCAAGTACTACAGCTTTCGCATAAATGTTTATCTGCTCATTTTCTTTTATAAGTACAGCACCAATACAGCTATCTTCTTTTTCTATAATATCAATGAAATAAGTATCTTCATAAATATTTATGTTTTCTTTCTCTTTTACTTTTTCAATTAATATTTTAGCAGTGCTTTCTCCTGTATTATCCTTTGTGTGAACTATTCTATTTAAGGAATGAGCGCCTTCCTTTGTATAATTTAAACTTCCATCCTCATCTCTATCAAAATAAAGTCCCATTTCTATCAGCTTATTTATATTTACTCTTGATTCAGCTGCTAAAATTTTAACAGCCTCTAAATCATTTTTATACTGTCCTGCTTTTAATGTATCTTCAATATATAAAGGAATGTCCTCTTCATCCCTGGCAACTGATATTCCTCCTTGTGCCAAATAAGTATTGTTGCAATCTATTTTATCCTTGCATACAACTAAAACATTTAAATTATTATTTAAGTTTAATGCACAATAAAGGCCTGATACCCCTGAACCTACTATTAATACATCAACAAATTTATTCATATATAACCTTCTTACTTATTTACAGCTTCTAAAGATCCTAGTTTATGCATATTTTCTAAAGATCTTAGAGCCTTTATTCTAGTTTCTTCATTTAAGGTTATTTCATTATTCATGTTTAATAGGGCATCATATATGTTCTCAAGGGTTGTCTTCTTCATATCCTGACAACATATTCTATCTCCAGGAATAAAGAAACTTTTATTTGGATTTTTCTTCTTTAGCTCATGTAAAATTCCTTCTTCTGTTCCTATGATAAATTCACTTCCCGTATCTTTAGTTGCATAATCTATTATTCCGCTCGTACTTCCAATATAGTCTGCCATATCCCTAATTTCTTTTGGGCATTCTGGATGAACTAGTACCTTAGCATCCTTATGCTCTGCTTTTACTTTTAATATGTCTTCTCTGCTTATTTTGTTGTGACATCTGCAGAATCCATCCCATAATATAAATTCTTTATCTGGAAAAAACTCCGAAACATATTGTCCTAAGTTTCTATCTGGTAAAAACATTATCTGTTTATTTTCAACATTTTTTAATATCTTTAAGGCACTTGAAGAAGTTACTGCTACATCACAATGTGCTTTTACGTTGTAAGTTGAATTTATATAGCATACAACATAGGCATCAGGATATTTTTCTTTAAGTTCTAGTAACGCCTTACCACTAGCCATATCTGCCATTGAGCAGCCAGCACTAGGACATGGCATTAAAACTGTTTTCTGTGGAGATAATATCTTTGCACTTTCTGCCATAAATCTGACTCCACAAAACATTATAACTTCCTCGCTGCAATCTCTGGCTACTTCACTTAAATAATACGAGTCCCCTACAAAATCTGCTAGTTCTTGTATGATTCCTGGCTGATAATAATGAGCAAGAATAACTGCATTCTTCTCTTTTTTCAGTTTTAATATTTCGTTTACTAAGTCTGCCTTCATATTTACACTTCTTTCCGATTCGTATTACATGTGTATATACACCTGTAACTTTAATTATATCAGAATTTTTTTTATCTTCAACTTAATTTAATTACTTAATGCCATATACAATAAAAAGTCTCTATACTACTTCTCAATTGTTCATTGTAAATTGTCAATTAAAATCTTCCTAATTTCTGATTCTATAGACTTTCCAGTCTAAGAAAATCGTATAATTTTCTCTACAAAATAAAAAGAGGCACTGTGCTAATTCCTAGCACAACACCTTTAATGCTTATATATATTTAATGATTCTTTAATCTCTTTACAATCATATTTTATTTTTCTTCAAATAAAGCTGTTGATAAGTAACGTTCTCCTGTATCAGGTAATAATGCTACTATTGTCTTTCCAGCGTTTTCTGGACGTTTTGCAAGTTCAGTTGCAGCAAATATAGCAGCTCCTGAAGAAATTCCAACAAGTAATCCTTCTTTTTTAGATAACTCTCTAGATCCTGCAAATGCATCTTCATTTTTTACTGTTATTATTTCATCATATATTTTAGTATTTAAAACATCTGGAACAAATCCTGCACCAATACCTTGTATTTTGTGTGGACCTGATTTACCTTCAGATAATACTGGTGAATCTGCTGGCTCTACTGCTACAATCTTAACATTTGGATTTTGAGATTTTAAATATTCTCCAACACCTGTTACAGTTCCACCTGTTCCTACACCTGCAACAAATATATCAACTTTTCCATCTGTATCTTCCCAAATTTCAGGTCCTGTTGTATTTTTGTGTATTTCAGGATTAGCTGGATTTACAAATTGTCCTGGTATAAATGAATTTGGAGTTTCACTTGCTAATTCATCAGCTTTAGCAATTGCTCCTTTCATTCCTTTAGCTCCTTCTGTTAAAACTATTTCTGCACCATAAGCTTTTATAAGACTACGTCTTTCCACACTCATTGTTTCCGGCATAACAATTATAACTTTATAGCCTTTTGCAGTACCTACAGATGCAACTCCGATTCCTGTGTTACCACTAGTTGGCTCAATTATTACTGATCCTGGCTTTAATACGCCTTTCTTTTCAGCATCTTCAATCATAGCCTTTGCAATTCTATCTTTAACACTTCCTGCTGGATTAAAATATTCCAGTTTAGTTAATATAGTTGCTTTTAAATCTTTTCCTGTACTATAGTTTGCTACTTCTAATAATGGTGTTCTTCCTACTAATTCCGCTAAATTCTTATATATCTTTGACATTTAAAACACTCCTTTAGTTTCCGTATAATTCTTATCTGTTTACTATGTTATTAGTATATTCCTCCACATTCACATAGTCAAGACTTTTTTAGATAATTCTTATAATTTTCCTATGAATTAATTCTTATATGATTTAGAAAATCTATTATAAGAAGCTTACTATAAAATTCTATTATCTTTAGTATTATAACCAGCAATTTTATTTTGTATGAAAAAATTAACTGCTCTCATGCAAAAATAGTAGTCCTGTGCCAGTATTACTTTTAAAATATAACCGTGAACTTCCATTACTCAAAGTTCACAGCCATATTTATAGCAATTTAGCAACAAAACTACTATTGTTGTTAAGCTATAGCTTACATCTAACTTCTTACAAATTTAGATAACATATTTAATTACCTTATTTATAAATAGGCTTTCTATTTCACTTATAAAAAATTCCTTCATCTCATCTAAATTCTCTTTTTGATATACATACTTTCCATATCCGAATTGGCCATATTTAAACTTACGTTCCTCATCATTCATTGGTAACTTAGTTTCTGGAAACACCTTAAGGATTATATTTTTAGCCGTAGTAGTGTATCTGTGAGATATTATTTCAAAGGTAACAGGAAAATTCAAATCCTTTGGAAGTCTCTTACTCAATTTTAGTAATAAATCATGATATTCTTCCTTCCAATTTGGATATATAAATATAGGTGCAATTAAAAAACCTATAGGATATCCAGCCTCAGCTGCTTTAATGCTTGCTTCTATCCTTAAATCACGTGAAGCTGTTGCATGCTCATATTGATCTATAACATATGAAGTATTAATAGTAAATCTCATTTCTGTATGGCCATTATGCTTTAAGTTAAGTAAAGAATCCACATCATCATATTTAGTAACAAACCTAAATCTAGAATTTTCATTGCTTCCAAAAAATTCTATGGCTCTTTCTAAGGAATGAGTATATGGTTCCACAGGAACAGGATCTGATGTAGCAGCTCCTTCAAATATAGTTATATCTTTACCTCTTTCACTCATATACTTTTGAGCCTGAGCAAGGATTTCCTCAATATTAACATGAACTTTTACAAATGGCTTATCACCAAGCTTTGTATTCAAGTAACAATATTCACATTGTCCAATGCATCCAGATACTAATGGTAACTGATAATGAGCTGATGGTTTGCAGGATTGAAATTTTAAGCTTTTCTTTATTCCAACCACCAAGGTCTTTTTTCCTTCCCTATATTGAGAATAAAAATCCTCTCCTGGAATGTGCTGCTTCAATTTATTAGAAGTCAAATTAATAATTTCAATATCATTTCTATCTTTAAACTTATTTAAAATATTTTGGGCTATTTCATAATTCAATGAATCTTTTTCAAATATAATTCTTTTAGGTATAAACATCTTTTCATAAAAATCCGCATAAAATATGCTGATTTTAACTCCTTCCTTTGCTTTATTATGTATTTCGTATAAAGCTAGTATTGGCTAAAAATCATGCTGTTTATACCAAAGATTCATCTTAAATATTATTTAAGCTATTTAATATTGTTTTTTGTTCTATACTTATTAATTTGCTCTTTAAGCTTATTTATATTTGGTTTTCTATCAATATATATCTGCTTTTTATCATTAATCTTATATATAATAGGAATTGCTTCTCCCTCTTTAAGAAATTCTAATTCACCTGAGTGAACAGTTGCTATTACTTCTCCATTGAACTCAGCACCATCTTCTTCTAAAACAGTAAGTTCAAATTTTACCTCCGGTCGTTTCCTTATATAGTTTCCTGTCTGTGTTGATTTTTTAATAATTCCAACACTTTTTACTCCATCAGCAAGAAGTTTTCCATACTTCACTTCTCTAGTTATCATTATTATAAGTAGTGCCATTAAAGGAATAATTAAAATTAATGCTGGAATCAGTAGCGGTAAGGCTGTTTTAATTCCTCCCTGATTTACCTGAGAAAAAAAGTTTTTCCCAATAATATAAAAACTAAATACAGTAGCTACCAGAATTAAAATTGTTGATAAATAATTATTCTTTTTCATACTTGTTCTCCCTTTTTTATGTTAACGTTAAGCATTCTATGTATTCTACATCTCTTTTATAAAAAATATCTAGAATTTTAATTAATTATATCATAAATACAAAAGTTGAGTATTGTTATTTATTTGATTGTGCCTTATTAGCTAGTGTATCAATATAAAGAGCATCCTATTCTTGTACTTAGCTGGCATTTCTAAAAGCATCGTTTAATTTTTACTTTTACTACTACTATAGTTATCTAAAAATGATTGTTAGAGCTTAATCAAATTTTTCATTATAACTAGAAAAGACTATCAAATAAAATAAGGTAGTCTATTTTCTAAACCACCTTATAAATTCCATATTTTAGCCTTTAGTAACCTTAATTTCTTTTCCGGATATATCAAAATAGCGTAAATTATTAATTACAAATTCTTTAAATATACCTTCGAACACTTTTACATTTCCATTTGTTAATGATATATTATAGATAATTTTTTATCTTATTTAAAATAATTATTATTGCATATATGTTAAAAGGCTATAGATTTATTTAATCTATAACCTTTCATCATCTATTTAAAAATATCTATAACTAATTAGATTCCTCTTGCGAATCAGATGACGTTGAAGCTATTTCATTCTTTGCATCCATTTGAGGATTCTCATTAAACCCAATTTCATTTGAATTCAAATTAGTGCTATTGTTAATCTTAGATTTCTTCCTAAATATACCTGCTATCTTTTTAAATACTCCACCTATACCAACTATAATTAATATCCATATCTTCTTAAGTACAATAAGTATCTTAGCCAATATACCTAGCTTTGCTGCTCCTGCACCTCCTGCAATCAATGCTGCTACTCCTCCTACTTGAGCCACCTTATCTCCTTTTACATAATCAGTGTATCTATTACCTTCTTTATACGAATACTTGCTAACTATAGTTTCTAAATTAGGTTTAACCTTTTCCATTTCATCCTTATCTGCAACCAATGTAACTTCAGTTACTCCTCCACGGCCCAAAATTCTCACATTATAATTAATTATTTCTCTGCCATCACTTTTAGCTAACACTGACCAAACCAAATTATGTGTATTAGAGTCATAGTGTGGCTTCTCATCCCACCCAATTATGTCTAAGGTAGACTTTCCATTTTTTACTCTTTCTTTGTTATCTTCTTCTGTTCCATCTTTTATCTCAGATAACAATTTGTCTGCATCTATTTTGTCTGCATCATTATCTCTAACATATCCCATATCATCAAACTCAAATAGAACATACCAGTTTTGAGTATTGTCTTTTGAAAACACTATACCCTGTTCCCTATTAGTAACAGTATTATCCATTTCCTTCATTATTTCCTTTGCATCTTTTCCATCTGCAAAGACATAATCACTAGGCAAATCCAACTTTGCTAAGTCACTTCCAATATCCACAGTCTTTGGACCTTCAATCCAATTTATTTTTGATGCGTCTGTTGAATCATCTGCAAATGCACTGCCTTGATTCAGAAGAAATGTCATTAAAATAACTAATATTGATACAATTTTTTTTAACATGTATTTACCCCACCTTATAATAAATTAAAACATTATTTAAAATTCCGGTTACATTTTCGCCCATTTTTTACTTTTCCCCTAATAAATGAGCTTTTTCACCATAACATATATTATATAGATTTTATAAAATATGTATATTATACAAAAGTATAGTATTTTAATAATTCGCACTAAAAAATACATAATTATGTACTAAATTAGCAAATAAGTAGATCGTTGATATCACTCGCTTTTATATTTATGGAATCATTTGCACCTTTTCTATTTTATTTTTAATAAAATAATAAAAGACTAACAAAGTAAATAATCATCTACAATGTTAGTCATCATTTTTATAATTATGTTGTATAAATGTCATAACTTGGTTTCACTTAACTAAAAGTATTAATCGAATATATCATAAACTGATAAACTATTAATTTATACCTATACTTAATTAGATATAATACCGATTTCCGTGCTATTAATAATAGTCTCTTTTACTCCTTTGCCTCAAAATAATACCAATTTCCTTCAATATGTTCTAAATCCTTTATGAATTATAATCTAGATACCTTATCTTCATTTTTCAAATAAAGTATTCCTTGTCCCCATCCCAAATCAGATTGCTTTATAAATTGAATAGTATCATCATCTTCAACAACATATCTATATCTTATTTTTTTAGATAGATACATGCAATCATCTTGTACCTTTTTAATATCTATATTAGCATTAGTTGCATCATCCTTTTCAATTGCAATATTTTTAGGGCTATTTAATTCATAGATTGAAATATCCTTAGGATTCTCTAGTGCATAGTTTGATAATTCATTAAAAATGTCTTTATTATTTATATAAGTTTGAATAATTTTATTCTTATCTATATAATCAGATTCTGAACCTAGTTTATATAAAAATAATATAATAATTCCAAATATAATAGCGAACATTATTAGCATTACTTTGATAATATCTTTCATATATTCTCACCATCCTACCATAAAGTTAGTGTTTTATTAGAGCAATCTAGCTGTTGCTATGATTATACAGAAATTTATAAATATTTTCCATTAGTTCTTGCTAGAAAACATCTAATATTCTAAAAATAGATAAACTTCCCCCTTACCCCAAAATTATTTCTTCCATATTATATTTTTTACTTTTTATGTACCATAAAAAATCAATTCAGATTTGCCATTCATTAGATATAATCCTTTTAATAAAAGTCGTACAATTTCTCGTTGCGTTAAAAATTGATTTCTGAGCCTCCTAAATAGAAATAATTGCATTATGTTTGATGCAATAAATATCAAATAAATTACTGCTTGAACCGCTTTACCACCATGTACAAATCATTGTTCTAAGCCACATTCTTTTTTCAGATTATTAAAAATAGAATTTTCAATGTCCCAACATGCTCTTATTATTTTGAATAAAGTCTTAAGTTTCATATCCATACAAGTCGTTATAATCATGATTTGTGACCTCTTTTTATTTGGATATTTCATTGTATACTTCACAAATCGTAATGGTTCTAATACC
>JAEZKY010000191.1 GCA_023435985.1 Bacillota bacterium
CATTAAATTAATTCGTTATAAATTAATAGTTATTTCTATAAATATCTGATTAAATAAGGATGCAATTTAATAATTACAATTATATAATTGCTCCTCAATTGTAGAAGAATAGTGCATTAAAATTATATTTGTATTTGAATACTGAACTATACAACCGATAGCATTAGTATTATAAAATGTAAGTAGTGATAGTATAGTTTTATGGACACATATTGGAAAATAAATTATAGCTAAATCCTTCTACCAATAAATCTAATAGAATTAAAATTAAAAAACTACGAAAGTGCTATATTAGTGTATGATACTGTTTATATTAATGTTATTCCAAAACTTCAAAAATAAACATTTAATTATGGCTATAAAAAATTGATAGTAATGAAATCATATTATAAAACATTAAGAGTAAAAAAATAGTGAATAAGAAGAGTTATATTTAGATGAAGAGATTTGACAATCTTTTTTTAATATTTTATTATTGTTGTCAAAATAAGATAATATTAAAAATTAGAATAAAAAATATGCTGGGTTTGCATAATTTTTATTAGTTGATAATTTTTTATATGGAATACACGTCAATTAATTTTAAAGATGCACATGGAACAGCTTGTGATAGTATTGTAGCTGGTAACAGTCAAAAAGGAATTGTTGGTATTGCGCCTGAATGTAAGCTAATGGGTGTTAGAATTCCTTATGGAAAAGATGGAATGTGGGTTATTGATGATTATACAATAGCTAATGGAATTACTAAAGCCATAGATCGTGGATCTGATGTAATTAGCAATAGCTGGGAGGTGGCCCTGAGACTTTAGCAATTAAAAAATTAATTATTTACGCAAAGGAGACAGGTAGATCAGGCAAGGGCTGTGTCCTATGCTTTGCTGCTGGCAACGAGAATGGTTCAGTTTGTTTTTCTGCAAATCTTCCGAATGTGATAACTGTTGCTGCAATTAATGAATTTTGGGAACGTAAAAGCTCTAATAATAGAGATGGTGAAAACTGGCGGGGAAGTAACTTTAGACCAGAAGCGAATATTATTGCCCATGGTGTTCACGTGTATACAACAGATATTATGAATTCGGGTGGTTACAATCCTTCAGGCAGCTATACTTCAATTTTTAATGGAACATTTGCTGCAACCCCACATGTAGCTGGAGTTGCAGCATTAATTCTATCAGTTAATCTAAACTTAACTGCAAAAGAAGCTGAAGAGATACTTAAACAAACCACAGATGATATTTCTCCAGTCGGTAACGATGATTTTACTGGTTCAGGCCGAGTAAATGCATTTAAAGCAGTGGAGAGGGTTCAGAAAATTTTGTACAATAACTCAATCGAAGAGTCTGTTGAGATTTTCGTGTAAACTTTAAAAGAGATATTTTATTTATTAATGTTGGAGAATCTTAAATCTCTAACCTTACATTATTTTGATATCCATTTAAGTTAATATAAATAAGTTTAAGAAATATGATTAAAGAATAATTATATATAGTATATTTCCATGCTTATTGCTATAAAAAATATTAACCTTCTTAATAACTCTCTTGTCCGTATTTAATAATAGTCTCAATATATTGTTGTCGTTTTTCTTTAGGCATTTATATTTATCGCAGTAATACTAAAAGAGTGGACATTTCTAAATTTCTTAAAATACCTGGCCCTATATAATTTTCTACAAATACAATATTACATGTTTTCGGAAACTTTAACATAACTTATTGCAAATCTACATATAATGTAATTTTTGAATTTAATATATACCTCATTAGTTTAAGGCTTTTTTTTAATGTAATAAAGTTTAATCTAAATTTATTACAAAACTAATAGTAAAATTATTATAAATAATTTTACTAAGTAAAAATTAAATAGCTTTGGTTAAACTTTATTATAAAAATTTTTATCAGTTTCATATGTTTAAGCTGTGTTTTGGTCAAACTTTGTTTAAAAAATATAAAATTGTTTTTACGATTCTAAGCAATTTTAAAGGGTATTTCGATTGAACTTTATTCAAAGCCTACACTAATTGTAGAATTAGAACAAAGTTTGATCATTTAGAATAAAGATTGATTATTTATAATAAAGTTTGATTGTTTAAAACAAAGTTTGATTAAAATTAAAAAATGGTAATGTTATATTTATAATGTATAGCATTATGAAGATAGTAATAAGAAGTCATATAGGCTAGACATTTCAAGTGAATTAGAAATGTCTAGCCTTATTGTGCATGCCACAGAGTGTATTAAATGTAAGTGGCATAAGGAACTGTTAAAATGCAATTCCTAATTTATTTATTGCATTTTTATAATATAGTTTTTCTCTTTCTTCTTCTGTCATGGGAATAGATGCTAAGAATTCTATCATATCATTAAATGGTTCATAAGGATAATCACTGCCATACATGATATTATCAATACCAAGAACATCTTTTGCACATTGGAAGGCTTCTTTTGACATATTACCGCTAGTAGTGATAAAAACATTGTTCTTAAAGTAGTATTTCATACTTTTTTTCATAACTATCAACGGAGTTTCTACAAATTTCAATCGGTTATCGATTCGCTCCAACAAAAAAGGTAAGGCTTCACCTAAATGTCCGGTACAAATTTTAAGATTGGGAATTTCATCAAATATTCCTGAAACTATAAGCCTGCATAATGTAATCATTGTATCTATGGTATAGCCAAGACCAGCACCTGAGAACGTTGGACCAAAACCAGCAAGGCGTGAAGTATTGGGATATGTAGGATGTAAATACACATAAACTCCCAAATCAGAAGCTTTTTTAAAGATTGGGCGATACACAGAATCATCGGGAAAAGAATCTAGATAATTAGAATGCGTATGCCATGAAATAAAGCCATATTGTTTTACGCAACGTTCAAGTTCTTTGCAGGCTGCTTCTGGGTCTTTTACTGGAAGAGTTGCACTTCCAAAGAATCGTCCAGGATATTTTTTGATTATTGCTCCAAGAGCATCATTAACTTTATAGCATGCATCTATGCTTTCTTGGATATCAAACTGTTCAGGTCCTGGTGAACAACTGAGAACAGCCATATCAATGCCAAGTTGATCCATTTGCTTAAGACGTGATTCTGCTATGTCTAGAAGCAATGTCATCACAGCTGCAGCCGAAATTTTATCAAATTGTGTAAATTCAAAGATTTGAGTTTTGGCATCATAGCAAGGTGGAACTTTCCTTTTTTCCAAAACGTCAAGAATACAAGTATCATAAAAATGTTGTTCCAGATCAATTTTTTTCATATAAAACTCCTTTCGCTACATATATATTGAAATTGCAATGTACAGTTTGCAATTAACCATAATTGTCAATTGTACATTGTAAATTATTAATTGTAACATATATATAATTTAATGAGCGACTGTTGGATTTATTTATCTTTTTAAAAACTGTTGGGTGGAAAGCTGTTTGCTTCTCCGCGATGCTTTGGGAGAAACAAACATTTCCTGTAAGAATAAGGTGCTAGGTTACTTCTAGTGTGGCTAGAAGCTTTGCGGTGCCTGGTATGGTGATTTCCTTTTGTTTTACAACAATCAGTTAGTTTAGTTTTTGCCCTATCTCCTCAGCTTGCTTTAAAATTTTTTGTTGACTAAGAATATCATCCTTACTGTCCAAATTTCCTGCAATGATATTACCTGCATTCACCATTTGACTATAGCCGCCAAAAATTTGATTAAGATATTCTGTAACATTTTTAAATGCTTCAGCAGGTGCACCGCTGCATGTAACAGTTATATATTTTTTTCCTGGTAAAAATCTTGTAGTATTATTAGATTCTACAAAAAACGTAAATAGTCTATCAAGAAAATTCTTTGTATAACCGCTTACTTGCAACATATATATTGGTGTTCCAACTATAATGCAATCGGCATCTGCTATCTTAGGTAAAAGTTCAGCCATCTTGTCGTGAATAGAACAATATTCTACCTTATTTGCTTGACATAAACCACAAGCCCTGCAGCCCTTATTATCAAGTTCTAATAAATTATAAGTTTCAACTTCATGACCATTTTTCTTAATACCGGCACAGATGGCATCAACTATTTTTGAAGTATTTCCGTCCTTTCTTGCACTGCCTACAAAAGCCATAACTTTCATTTTTTTACCTCCTAATATCAATTATAAAATTAAAATAGTATTCGAATCAGCATGGTATTACAAGATGATAGCCTAATACAGATTCAAAGACTAAATTAATTATAAATGTTACATAGCAAGAATGTTTGCCTTTTTCAATTGTCTTTTTGCATTATTCTCTAGATCGTTATTTCTTTTCTAGCCACATCAGAAAAATGAAGGTGTTAAATAAGTTGAATATTTTTGCTTAATATAAGGAAAGCCCTCAAGCTTATAGGCAGAGAGTATGATAAAGTGGTGATTAGATTCTTTTTTGGTAGATCAAAAACCTACTAACTACTATAAACTTAGAACTATATTTTTGGTTAGTATGCTTTTTGGGGTTGTTGATGTAATCTGTCTATATATTTTCTAGGGGGAGCTCCATAAAAACTGCTGTAATCTCGGCTAAATTGAGAATTACTAACATACCCTGTCATTCTAGAGGCAGTGGTCGCATCCATGTGCTTGGATAGCATTAGATGCCTCGCTTCATGCAGACGCAGAGCTTTTTGATATTGCGTAGGAGACATCGAAGTGACCGCTTTAAAATGATTATAGAAAGAGGATACACTCATATGTGTCAACTTTGCTAGGTCTGAAACTTTAACTGACTGAGAAAAATTGTTACGCAGCCAAGCTATTGCTTCTGACACCTGATGTACTCCCGAGTCTGTAAATCCCATGGCGGCAACATGAACTCCAGGGGAACTACGAAGTAGGCGAATTAGAATTTCATCTATAATCAATGGGACAATGAGTTCGGCATCTACGGGTTTCTGCAAGCAATCTAAAAGTCTTATCATTGCATCAATAATGCTTATATCTGCATTCATAACATGTTCAGCGTGCCATGGTTTCATTTGAGGCAGACCATGAGGATATATTTTCGGAACAATCTCTGAAATTCGTTCGGGATTAAGATCCAACTTGATAATGAGGAGAGGCTCAGATTTGGTTACCTTCATAGTTTGTATGGAAATTGGCAAGGTGATTGGATTCATTATCATTTGTGATTTATCAAGCTGGTATGTCTCATGACCTATTGTGATAGAACTTGCTCCTTGGGTAATAATACTTAAAGAAGGTAAATAGAAAGTCTTTGGACAATTCATCTCTGTTCCTGAATAACGGATGATAGATAGACCAGAGATGGGCAGATTTAAAACACCATCCTGGGGAGCATAGGTATATAGCAGATGTGCTAATCGAGTCATTTTTGCTTGGAGTAATCTTTGAGTGTTATCCGATTCTGGAATGGAATACTCACTATATATATTCATGATTTGAAAACGCTCCTTATTATATAAATTTTATCATCATATTGCTAATTTAGATTATAAATCTTTAGTTGCCTATTTAAATATAATAGCAGTTTATCATTGAAATTTATATAGAATGTTTGAGATATCTTCGAAATGAAAAGTATCGAATGAATCCGCTGCATTTATTTATACTGAAAGCATACGTGTCATCTAAAACGTATGCTTTCAGTTTACATTTAGTAAAATATTGATTTGTGCTTAATCTAACGCTTGGGAATGAGTTCGCTTACTTTTATTTCTGGATTGTGATAACGACCTCTTTTAACAGTAGCTTTTTTATATTGTATAGATTTTTGCGGGCACCATTGCATACAAGCAAGACATGATTCACATTGATGCTCCCATTTTGGTTTCCCATTGTGCATAACTACATTATTTGCAGGGCAGATCTGAGAACATAAACCGCATCCTATACATTTATCATCAGTCCAGAAATTCTTGCCCATACCTTTTGGCCTAAAGGTAGCAGTGTATAGTAAGTTATAAACAGAACTCATAATAGCATTAGTCTTATATTTAACATGTTGTCCACTTTTTATAGCAAGAGCTATTGTACTTATTTGTTTTTCTTCGTCTTTGAGAAGTTTATTTTGTTCTTCTTCAGAAACGGTAGGAAACATCAGCTGATCACTGCCAGGCATGAATACACAAAAGGATGCAGCTAAATTAATGCCTTTTTTGTTTAGTATCTTTTTTATTTGATTGAGAGTAGCACCTAGCATTCCTCCACAAGTCGCTATAGCAAAAACATAGGTGCGTTTATCAATATGCAAGGTTTCTATAAAATTTTTTACCATTAAAGGTACTCCAAAATTATATACTGGAAATACAAAACCTATTTTATCTGATTGAGTGTCTTTTGATGTTAGAATGCTTTCCTTAGAGATTTGTACTATCTTAGTATCAGTTAATTGTTCACTTAAATCCTTTGTTACCTTTAAACTATTTCCTGTAGCGGAAAAATAATAAATTGTTGTACTCATATTAGTATCACTCCTTGATTTTCTTTAGTATATTTATTATACTTAGAACATATATATAGCACAAGTACGCAGAATATATGAACTAAGTATATTTAAGCGTACTGACTTTTACAATCGAAGGAGAATGAAATAAATGATAGATATAACATTTAAGGAGTATCAAGAACAAATAAAAGATGTAAAAATTGATAAAAGTTGTGGGACGTATAAAACATTAGAGATATTTCAGGGAAAATGGAACATTCGAGTACTCTTTGAGTTAATAAAATGTGATTCCATTCGTTTTGGTGATTTAAAAAAACGAATAGGAGAAATAACTAATACAATGCTCACTTCGACACTTCGAGATCTAGAAAACAAGGGCTTGGTTGATAGAAGGCAGTTTAACGAAATTCCACCACATGTTGAGTACTCACTATCTCAGGCAGGGAAAGATTTATATCCTATTTTTGTTGAAATGATGCAATGGAACAATAAGCATCAGTAAGCACATATATAGGTTTGTAACAAAGTTTGATCGTTTAATGAAATAAAGATTGATTATTTATAAAGTTTAGTCAAGTATTGTTAAATCGGGTGCATATTCTTACAAATGGAAATGTATACCTTTGATCGAACTTTATTTAAAATTTAACTATTCATATATTGAAGTTCCTAATAGTTTTGATTAAACTTTATTAAAAAAACCATGAAATTTATTTACGATTTTAAGCCACTTGCAAAGGATATTTTGATCAAACTTTATTCAAAACCTACATGTTTGTGGCTTTATAATGAAGTTGTATCGTTTTGAATAAAGTTATATCATTTATAATAAAGCCGTATCAAAAATAATTGAATGGTAATGCTAAACTTGATGTTTAGTATTACCATTGTTTTTGCTTATTACACAAAGTTCTCTCTGATAAGAAGTAAAAACTGATTTTATGATTAGTCCATTGGAATGATATTTGTATCATTGTACAATATAATTAGATACCAAAACATAATAGGCAATAAGCAGGGGAATGGAAAATCCAAGCGGATTTATCTACACTCCTTTTTATCGCAGGCAAAAGACTACAGAGATTGTTTTTTCATCTGCAGGGGAGATATCTTTTTATGATTCTTAAAAATTCTGCTGAAATAATTAGAATCGCTAAAGCCACAGCTCACCGCTATTTCTGTAATGTTAAGGTCGCTGTTTTTTAAGAGATCAAAAGCCTTATTTATTTTTAAATTGTTTATATAATCAATCGCGGACATACCTGTAATTTGTTTAAAAAGCCTGCAAAAATGACCTTTGCTAAATCCCGCAATCTTGGAAAGTTTCTCAAGGTCTATTTTCTCAGTAAAATTGTTTTCAATATAGTCTATCACATCTTTAAAACGCTGTAGTAGAAGCATTTTAGATTTTAATTCACTTTCGTTGTAGATTTTTTTTATATAACCTCTGAGTAATATTACAATAAGATCATAGACCTGTGATTTAATGGCCAATTCAAATCCAATTTCTTTCGTAAAGTATTCGTGAATCATTCGATGCACGCACCTTAATAAGCTTTCATCGTTTCTAACCACGTTTTCAAATAAAATCAAATTCTGAGATAATGGCGTTAGAAATTGTGCCTGTATGGAATCAGCTTTATTACTGTAAATGAAAGTTAAATCTATTTTGATCAGATATAGAGTTAAACCTTCTCCAATGTTTTCAATATAATGTAATTCTTTGCTGTTTATAATCACAAAGTCGTTGGCATTTACCTCAAGTTCCCTTGAATTACACCTGATGACAGCATTTCCGCGTGTACAATAGAAGAATTGAATCTGATCGTGCCAATGGCTACTAAGAATAATGCCAGGTGTTTTATATTCTTCTTTTTTTATCTTGATAACTAAGTTTTCGTTTGACATATCATCATAACGCAGAGCATTATCAGCCAATTTTCACACCTCCTAATGTTAATATAGTGCTAAGTATTATCAATATAGTCCATGAATATGTTATAACTTGTTGATATAATAAGAATAGCTAAAGTTGATTATATCAATATAATACTAAAATATCAACTAGGATTATAAGGAGTGTATAAAACATGAAAGTATTATTGGTAAACGGTAGTCCGAATGAAAAGGGCTGCACTTATACAGCGCTTATGGAAGTAGCTGACACTTTGGAAAAGGAAGGAATTGAAAAAGATATTTTTTGGATTGGCAATAAACCTCTGTCTGGGTGTATTGATTGTAAGACCTGTATGAAGAAGAAAAAATGCGTTTTTGACGATAGAGTCAATGAATTTCTAGAAATTGCAGCAAGTGCTGACGGAATTATTTTTGGTTCACCAGTGCATTTTGGGTCCGCGGGAGGTGCAATTACTTCCTTTATGGACCGCGCATTTTTTGCAGACATGGTTGCTGATAGACAGTCTTTTCACTTGAAACCTGCTGCGGCTATTGTTTCAGCGCGAAGAGCGGGAACAACTGCTGCCTTGGATCAGCTCAACAGATATTTCTCTATTTCAGCAGAGATGCCTATTATCTCCTCGCGTTATTGGAATTTAGTTCACGGCTCTACGCCTGAAGAAGTGAAAAAAGATTTGGAAGGCATGCAGACAATGCGAGTGCTAGCAAGGAATATGGCATGGTTTCTTAAGTGCAAGGAGGCTGGGATCAAAGCTGGTGTGCAATTCCCTGTGAGAGAAGAAGACATCTTCAATGATTTTGATGGTTCATCTCAGACCCCACACGAATGGATGAATCGAACAGAGTCTATTGAGATGAAGTAAGCTTTACCTTGCATTTGAAGAAAAGCATTTTTTTCAGTTCAATCTAATCTTACATTTTCCTATAACAAGAGAGTATCGCAAAATTATTTAATACTGAAAACTAATATAAGCAAATTGCCTACTTATGTAAAAATGTATACTTTGATTGAGCTTTATTTAAAATTTAACTCTTAATATGTTGAAGGTACTAAGAGTTTTGATTAAACTTTGTTTAAAAAACTATACAATTGTCTCTCGGTTTTAAGCCATTTGTAAAGAGTATTTTGAGCAGACTTTATTTAAACATTACATTAGTGTGAATTATAATTAATATTTTTACATGTTATAATTTACATTGGCATAATGATTACAATTAATGTTGTCAGATGTGTGATTAAACAATAAGGTTTGTTTGAAAATCAATTATGTATAAATAATAAGACATGGAGTGATATAAGAATATTTTAGTACTCTATGTCTTATTTTTGAATTTAAAATAGTTTATTGCAGTAATCTAAATTAGAGATAGAATATTTCTGTGTGACGTTATTATCAACAGTTGTACTTAATATGCAGATCGCGTGATGCACCCAGCCCAGCAAACAAGCATAACGCGGAAGCACCGATTAAGACAATAAGTGGTAATTCCCAGTTGTTAGCTGCATCATGTAGAAAACCAAAAAGCATCGGCCCAAAAGCAGCGAGTAGGTAGCCGATTGACTGTGCCATGCCGGACAATCTTGCCGCTTCATCTGCATTTCTTGTACGAGAACTAAAAAATATCATAGCTAGGCAAAAAGTAAGTGTTCCGCCAATTCCCAACATAATCATCCATAGGAATGCAAGCCCTGTCCATTTTAAGAATATGCCCAAAAGTCCCACCAAAACACATAGAGAGGCAATGATAACTAATGGACGTTGATTGGCTTTACGTTCAGCAAGGACCGAACCCAAAAATGACACAGGGAGCGATACCAATTGATAAAGGGAGAGCATCCATCCTGCTCTGCCTGAATTCATACCTTGCTGGATTAAAATAGCAGGCAACCATGCAACCATGCAATAGAGTAGCATAGACTGTAATCCCATATATACAGTTACCTGCCATGCTAAAGTAGATTTCCATAGATTAACCTTATTAATGACATCTCCTTTAATACTCTCTATCTCATTTTTTTCTTTATGAACATCTTTTACTTTTGTTTTAATATCATTATCGAGCGTTCCTTTAACAATAGGCATTTCTTGCTTTCTACGTATTATTTGAGGTATCCAGATGATAATGGATAAGAAACTAAGTGCAGCCCAAATGCTTAACGCTCCGCTCCATCCCAATCTAGATTTTGCCGCAACAGGGACACTGATACCGGATGCTATCGCCCCAAAGAGGCCCATAGAAGCAGTATAGATGCCAGTTATCACACCGACCTGTTTAGAAAATTCATGTTTGATTAGACTGGGTATTAGCACATTGCCGACAGAAATGGACAATCCAAGGATTAATGTTCCAAGAAATAGTCCCACCCCTCCAAACAATGAACGTAATATAATTCCGGAAGTCAGAAAAATAAGTGACCAAAGCAGCACCAATTTAGTGCCAAATTTTCGCGCCAAACGTGGAGCGAAAGGTGAGAATACTGCAAAAGCGAATAACGGAAGGGTTGTAATCATACCTGCTAATGTATTTGAAATATGTAAGCTACCACGAATTTGATTGACCAACGGGCCAACAGCTGTTAAAGGTGAACGCAAATTTGCTGCAATAAATGCAATAGCGATTATCAGCATTATTGGTGTATTTCTTTTTGAATATAGGTTCTTTTCGTGTTCGTTATGTAATTGATTCATTTATATAGT